>NZ_JBHXQY010000128.1:0-15320 GCF_042716955.1 Nocardiopsis sp. NPDC058631
CTCGGCGGAGGCGCCCTTGGCCCGCTGCCGCTCGGTGTGCACCTTGCGGCGCAGTTCGACGATCTCGGCTCGCTGCTCCTTGAGCTGGGACCGCACACCGCCCGAGGCCCGGTGCGCCCGCCACGACCGGCGGGCGCACGTTCCAGGAGAGGTCAGACGGTGCCGGAGGGCAGCAGGCCGGTCACCTGACCGGTGTCGACGGTCGGCTCGCCCACCGCGGGCAGGCCCCGGACCCCGACCAGGTCGTTGCCCAGCGCGTCCTGGCCGAGCAGCGCGTCCTGGCCGACCAGGTCGGTCACGGCGGCGGTCGTCTCGGGGGCGGCCAGCGGCAGCACGTCACCGGGGGCGGGCAGCTCGGGCAGGCCCAGGTCCCCCGCGGCGGGGGCGGACTGCGGCAGGGTGGATCCGACGATCTCCGTGGCACCGGACAGGTCCAACTCGTCGGACGGAAGGCTGACGGGGGCCCCGTCCAGCACGCCCCCGGCCATGGGCAGCACGTCGTCGGACAGGACCAGCTCGGAGACCAGGGTTCCGGCTCCACCGGTCAGGTCGGTGTTCTCACTGTTGAGAGGGCCGACCGGGGTGTCGGCGGCGGCCAGGGGGAGGGTCTCCCCCCGGGCCGGCAGGGGCGCGTCGAGGCTGTTCAGGCTGTTGCTGACCTCGTGGACGCCCTGCTCGGCGGTCGATCCGACCTCGCTGACGGCGGCGACGGCCGTCTCCGCGTGGCCCCGGACGGGCGAAGCGTCGTGGCTCAGCGGCAGGGTGCCGCCGCCCAGGCCCAGACCCAGACTCTCCAACAGGCCGAGGCCCCCGACCGCACCGGACACCGGGTCTGCGCCGTGGCTCAGCGGCAGGGTGCCACCGCCCAGGCCCAGACCCTCCAGGAGTCCCAGCCCTCCGAGCACATCGGACACCGGGTCGGACCCCTGGCCCAGCGGCAGGGCCTCGCCGGCCGTGCCCAGGTCGAGCGGGCCGACGTTCGCGGCGTTCTCCTCGCCGGTCTCGACGGGGGCCGAGACCCCGTCACCGACAACGTGCCCGACCGTCTCCACCGGACCGGACTGGTGCCGGACGTCGGGCTGGGCGGAGATCTGGCCGGGGTCGACCTTCACCAGGTCACCCAGGGGGGTCGAGACGCCCTCGGTCAGCTGCGAGGGCACCTGGCTGCCGAGGTCGCCCAGCGGGAGCCCGTCCGTGATGCCGCCGAGAGTGTCGGCTCCGGCGATCCCGGCGCCCAGGGCGACGAAGCTCGCGGTGCCGGCGGCAACCAGCAGGGTCTTGGCGGTGATGCGGGCGGTGTCGAACATGTGAGTCCTTCCGAAGGTGTGCTGCGTGGCTGTCGGGGACGGCGGGGCGGGTGTCGTGTCCCGCTGTCCCTGGCTCCACCCCCGTGCGGGGGAGGATGCCGTGCGATGGGAGCTTTCCGGTCGGGGAGTTTGTCGCGCCTGGAGGGCGTGCGGCGCTCTGCCGGTCATCAGTCGTGGGTCTGGCTGGCCAACGGCTGACGTGAACCCCGCTGTCGAGGAGCGTGACTCACGTCAACCCCCAGAGACGTCCGGGATCGTGACTCACCGTGATGGCGTGTGAGCGTCCCGGGGCTGGGAAGGGGCGTGCCTGAAGAGGGTCGCTGGGCGACCGGACTGGAGCTGCGCCGCTAGTCGGGCGAGAAGGTGGGCTCGTCGGCGGACTCGGCGGGCACCGAGCGCAGGACGTGCCGGGCGGCCTGGAACAGGCCGGGGGCCGGTGCCGGGGCACCGAGCGCGGGCAGGTACCCCGCGACGAGGGCGCCACCGGGCACCCCGCTCGGGGCGGAGGTGGCGGCAGTGGCTGCGGTGGAAGCGGAAGCCGGTGCGGTGCCCGGCTCTGCGAAGCCGGAGGGTGCCTCGTCGTTCCGGTCGGCGCCGTGCGGTACGAGGGAGACCGGAGAGGACGGGCGCACCGGTGTGTGGACCTCGTGCGCCGACGGGCGTCCGGTGTCCTCGGCCGGGTTCTCGGTCGCGTCGTCCCCGTCAACCTCGTGACCGGTCCGCCGGTCGGCCGCCGCGGGCGTCGGCGCGGGCTCCCCGGAAAGGTGGTGCTCCACGGGGTCGGTGACCTCATGGACGGTGTCGCGGACCTGCCCGGTGAGGTCCGGCCCCTTGATCGCGGTCTCGGGAACAACCGTGTCGGAGGTGTGGGACACCACCCTTGCGGCGCTCTCCCCGACGGCGGCGACGGTTCCGCTGAGCGGTTCGCGGAGCCCGGTGGCCATGACCGGGACATACTCCCCGGTGTGCGCCCCGGCGGTGGTCCCGGCCTGGTAGACCAGGGTGGTGGCCGCGGGGAACTCGTCCGCCCGCGCCGTGTCGGATGCCGCCATCCAGGTGGTGACCATGATCCCGCAGAGGAGGGCGGCGAGCAGCAGCGCGCGCCGGACCGGGGAGGGGAGCACGGCGGTACGGGCGCCGGAGGCGCTCGTGGAGCCGTGGATTCCAGTCACCGGGGGTTCCTTCCACCGTGGGACGCGGGGCCGGCGCGCGAGGGCGGGCCGGTGCCGGGAGCAGTGCCGGGAGCAGCACGGTCAGGGCCGTCGGACGCGAGGTCGGGAAGACCTTCGTGCGTCGACTGATCGCGACGTTAGCATGAATTACACGACCCGAACCTCCAATCGACAGGAATTCCCGCCTTCCCGAACAGGCTTCTGATCAGCCAGATGTGGCAAACCGGGGAAAAACCAACGACAATTCACACATAACACCCGAGGAAAAGCGCGCATTGCCAACAGAGACCGTCCGAACGGCTCTGCGGAGGTTGACGAACACATGACCGAGATCCCCCAGAGCCACCCCCTGACCACCAGAAGCCTGGACGACCTGTTGACCGAGGTGCACTCGCCGGACTCCCGCATGTCCGCCCAGGGCCGGGAGCGCTCACTGCTCCAGGCGGTACTCGCCATCGGCGGGGACCTGGACCTGGCCACCGTCCTGCGGAGGCTCACCGAGGCCGCCGCGCAGCTCGCCGGAGCCCGGTACGCCGGCCTGGGAGTGGTCGACGAGGAGGGCGGGTTCAGCGAGTTCATCCCGGTCGGCATCAGCAAGGAGCAGGCCGAGCGGATCAACCGGTTCCCGCACGGCCGCGGCGTCCTGGGGGCCCCTCTGCACGCGCGCAACGCGCTGCGCCTCACGGACCTGCGCGACCACCCCGATTTCGGCGGATTCCCCGAGGGGCACCCGCAGATGGCGACCTTTTTGGGCGTCCCCATCCAGGTACGGGACGAGGTGTTCGGCAACCTCTACCTCACCGAGAAGGTCAACGGCGGGGAGTTCGACGAGGAGGACGAGGCGATGGTCTCCGCCCTGGCCACGGCGGCCGGGGTCGCGATCGAGAACGCCCGTCTGTACGAGGAGGCGCGGCTGCGCGAGCGGTGGCTGGCCGCCTCCACCGAGATCACCACGCGCCTGCTCTCAGGGGCCGATACCGGGGAGGTCCTCGCCCACCTGGCGGCACAGGCCCGGGAGATCGGCGGGGCCGACGTCGCCGTGGTGATGCTGCCCGACCCGCGCGCCCGGGGCCACCTGTTCGCCGAGATCGCGGACGGGCCCATCGCACAGGAGATCCTGGGGACGCCCGTCGAGATCCACGACTCCGCGTGCGGGGCGGTCTACGAGTCGGGGGAGGCCAGGGCCATCCCCGACCTGCGCCAGGCGAACTGTCCGATGCTGACCCACCGCGGCTACGGCCCGGGGCTGCTGGTGCCGCTGGGCACCCCCGGGAACACGCGCGGTGTACTGCTGCTGGGCAAGTTGTCCGACCGGGCCCCGTTCACCGCGACCATACGGCGCATGCTGCACTCGTTCTCGGTCCAGGCCGGGGTGGCCCTCGAACTCGCCGAGGCGCGGACGGACACCGAGCGCCTGGTGGTGCTGGAGGAACGCGACCGGATCGCCAAGGACCTGCACGACGTGGTGATCCAGCGCCTGTTCGCGTCGGCGATGACGCTGATGAGCACGATGAGGCTGATCGCCTCCCCCGAGGTGGAGGAGAGGGTGCGGCGCACCATAGACGAACTGGACGGCACCATCCGGGAGATCCGTTCGACGATCTTCGCGTTGCAGAACCCGCCGAGCCGCCGGGACACGTCCTTGCGCGGACGCATCCTGAGACTCGCGGAGAACACGGCGCACAGTCTGGGCTGCCACCCGGGCGTGAGCCTGGACGGGCCGATCGACGCGTCCGTCCCGGACGAGGTCGGGGAGCACCTGCTCGCCGTGCTCGGCGAGGGCCTGACCAACGTGGCACGGCACGCGGGCGCCACGGAGGTGCACGTGTCGGTGGCGGTGGAGGAGACCGCGGGCACGAGCGGCACCAACACGCTCACCCTGATGCTGACGGACAACGGTGTCGGCCTGCCACCGGAGGGGCGGCGCAGCGGGCTCCGCAACCTGGACCAGAGGGCGCGGGTCCTGGGCGGCGGGTTCACGGCGGCGCGCGGCGAGTCCGGGGGGACCGTGCTGGTGTGGAGGGTTCCGGTTCCCGACGGCGCGGTGCCCCCGCCGGACGTGTTCTGAGCGTTTCGACCGCCCGGGGCGCGGCCGTGTCCGCCCGCGCCGGAGGGGACCGCGGGGGCGCGAACACGGCTCAGTAGCGGCGTATCCGCAGTTCGGCGACGAGGACCGCGGCCTGTGTACGGCGCTTCAGGTCGAGTTTGGAGAGCAGGGCGGACACGTAGTTCTTGACGGTCTTCTCCGCCAGGTACAGCCGCTCGCCGATCTGCCGGTTGGTCATGCCCTCGCCGATGAGGTCGAGGATCTGCCGCTCCTGCGGGGTCAGCTCGGCCAGCGGGTCCGGCTCCGCCTGGGCTCCGCGCAACCGCTCCAGCATCGCGCCGGTGCTGCCCGAGTCCAGCAGCGAGCCGCCGGAGGCGACGGTTCGCACGGCGCCCACCAGGTCGGCTCCGTGGATCTGCTTCAGGACGTACCCCGCGGCTCCGGCCATGACCGCGTCGTACAGGGCGTCCTCGTCGGCGAAGGACGTCAGCATCAGGCAGGCGATCTCGGGGTGGTCCGACCGGATCTCCCGGCACACCTGCACGCCCGACCCGCCGGGCAGTCGCACGTCGAGGACCGCGACGTCGGGCACCACCACCGGGATGCGGGCCAGCGCCTGCTCGGCGGTGCCGGCCTCACCGACGACGGTCATGTCGTCCTCGGTCTCCAACAGGGCGGCCACACCGCGGCGGACCACCTCGTGGTCGTCCACCAGGAACACCCTGATCCGCTTCCGAGCACCCTCGGTTCCACCGCCCGCCATCGACTCATCCTCATCCCTGCGCCACCGCGTGTCGGACACCGCTCCGAGGAAGACGGTAATACGTGAGGGGGCCCGCGCGCGGGCCCTTAGGCACTGAACTCCCCGGGCAAAGGTCCTGGAAAGGGATATTTCATCCCCTCTGAAGGGCGAAACACCTGATCAAACCTGGTGCGGATGTGACCGGGGAGAAGTGACAACACATTCGGCGCCGCGGTCCCGGTTCCGGCCCCGGGGAGCCGGAACCGGGACCCGCGATCACGGCCTCCGCCCAGCCCTGGGCCGGGCGAGCTCGAACGCGCGGCAGGCGGCCAGCACCAGGGCGTCGGAGTGGCGCGGTCCGACCACCTGGAGCCCCACCGGGAGCCCTGCCCCCGTGAACCCGCAGGGCACGCTCGCGGCGGGTTGCTGGGTCATGTTGAACGGGTAGCTGAACCCCGCCCAGGACGTCCACCCCTCCCCCGCCAGGTGTGACGGCGACTCCAGGCCCGCCTCGAACGCCGCGATCGGCGTGGTCGGGGTGAGCAGGAGGTCGTAGGTGGTGTGGAAGCGCCCCATCCGCGCGCCCATCTCCATGCGCAGCGCCATGGCGGTGAGGTAGTCCTGCGCCGAGTAGGTCAGCCCCTCCTCGATGATGGCCCGCAGCCCCGGGTCGAGGAGGTCGCGCTGCCGTTCGGTGAGCTTCTCCGTGGCCTTCGCCGCCCCCGAGTACCAGAGCACGTGGAACTCGTCGCGGGACTCGGGCAGGCCTGGGTCGACCTCCTCCACCCGCGCGCCCAGCGACGCGAACACGGCGACAGCGTCGGCGACCGCCCGCGCCACCTCGGGGTCCACCTCCAGGCCGCCCAGTGTGGGGCTGTAGGCGATCCTCACGCCCCGCACCAGCTCCTCGGCGTCGGTGCTGCGCCGTACGTCGCCCAGACCCGGCGCCGGGGTCGGCATCGCCATCCAGTCACGCGGATCGAAGCCGGTCATGACCTCCAGCATCAGCGCCGTGTCGCCCACGGTGCGGGCCATCGGCCCGGTGTGGGCGAGCGACCCGAAGGGGCTGGCCGGGTAGTGGGGCACCAGGCCCCAGGTCGGCTTGATACCGCAGACGCCGCTGAAGCTCGCCGGGATGCGGATCGAGCCGCCCCCGTCGGTCCCGGTGGCCAGCGGGCCCATCCCCGCCGCGACGGCGGCGGCCGACCCGCCGCTGGAGCCGCCAGGGGTGGTGGACAGGTCCCACGGGTTGCGGGTGACGCCGGTGAGCGGGCCGTCGGTGACGCCCTTCCAGGCGAGTTCGGGGGTGGTCGTCTTGCCGACGAACACCGCGTTGTTCTCGCGCAGGCGCGCGACCACCGGGGAGTCCTCCTCCCACGGCCCCTCCTGGGAGGTGGTGACCGACCCCTTGAGCGTGGGCCACCCCCGGGTGAGGTGGATGTCCTTGACCGACGCCGGCACGCCGTCCAGGGCCCCGCGGGGTTCGCCCCGCCGCCACCGCTCGGCGGAGGCGGCGGCCGCCTCGCGCGCCTCCTCCGGCCGGACGAGGCAGAACGCGTTGAGGGCGGGGTTGTCCCGCTCGATACGCTCCAGGACGGCCTCGACGGCCTCCACCGGGGACAGCTCGCCGGAGGCGTAGGCCGCGAGGAGCTGCTCCGCGGACAGGTCGGCCGGGCCCGGTGCGCCCCCGTCACCGGAGGTCGGCACCGGGGTGGACGGCACCGGGGTGGCGCCCCCGAGGGCTCCGGCGTCCGCTCTCGCGTCGTCGGTCCCGGCCCGGTCGGAACGGATCGTCACTTCAGCCTCCCAAGTCACACCGCATGCAGAGGTCAGCCGGGCACGTAGCCACGGCTCTTGTCGACGACGTTGAGTGGATCGCGTCCGTCGAGGTACCGGTCGAGGTTGTCCAGGAACAGCTCCATGAGGTCGTCGCGCCAGCCGACGACGTCACCGGACATGTGCGGCGAGACGACCGACCCGGGCAGGCCCCAGAGGGGGGAGACCGCCTGGAGGGGCTCGCGCCGGAACACGTCCAGCGCGGCTCCGGCGATGACCCCGGTGTCGAGGGCGACGGCCAGGTCGGACTCCTCCACGATGGGGCCGCGGGCCACGTTGAGCAGCCGCGCCGTGGGCTTCATCAACTCCAGGAACCTCCGGTCGACCAGACCCCGTGTGGCGTCGGTGAGCGGAGCCGCGACCACCACGTAGTCGGCCCCGGGCAGTTCGCCCCGCAGGGTCGGACCGCCGTCGGCACCGCGTTCGGCCAGGCTGGACTCGACCACGGTGCCGAAGTCGGGGTCGCCGTCGCGGGCGCGGCTGCCTGAGCCGCGCACCTCCATGCCGACCGCCGCGAGCTTGCGGGCGATGTGGCGGCCGATCGGCCCGGTGCCGACCACGAGGGCGCGCTTGCCCGACACCCGCTCGGTCTCACGGTGCTCCCAGCGGTGCTCGCGCTGGTCGTCCCAGGTCCGGTGGAAGTCCTTGGCGAACGCGATCACCTGGCCGAGCACGTACTCGGCGATGGGCTCGTCGAAGATTCCGCGTGAGTTCGTGACCACGACTCCGCTGTCGACCAGACCGGGGAACATCAGGTTGTCCACGCCCGTGGTGGCGGCGTGGACCCACTCCAGGGAGTCGGCCTTGGGCCAGGCGGAGGCGAGGGCCTCCGTGAACAGGTCCCACACGAGCAGTGCCCGTGTCCCTGGCAGTTTGGCGGGGAGTTCCTCGGCGGTGGCGTAGACGACCTCGCCCAGACGCGGGTCGTCGTCCAGCCGCGCGTGCCCGGGCGGCAGGACGTCCCCGTGCAGCACGAGGAGTCTCGGTCGGTGGGGCGCGGAAGGGGTGGAACTGTTCACGGGCGTGCGCTCTCCGGTCGGCGGCGGTTGTTCAGAGAGGTCGTGTGCGGTGGGGAGGATCGCCCTGCACGGGAAACGCTAGGGAGCCGACATGGGATTGTCAACAATCCACAAAGCGACCGCCCCCTCGGATACCGGCCCCTCTCGCCCCACATCCCAGCAGTCGGCAACAAACGCACCGAACGCCTCTATTGCCGCATCCCTCTTGTTGATCGTAAGATTGTCGACAATCAACAGTCCTGTTGTGCACGCTGTCCGGCAGGCCCCGAGCCGAGCCGACGTCGAAGGGCCGACCACTTGCCCAGGTACATGACCGTCACCCTGCCCGCTCGCGGAGTCTCCTGCGTGGCCGAGCTCCTCGACAAGGACGCGCCGCGCACCTGCGAGGCCGTGTGGAACGCCCTTCCCCAGGGAGACGCCGTCCAGCACGCCAAGTACGCGCGCAACGAGGTCTACACGATGGTGCCCAGGTTCGCCGAGGTCGAGCCCGGCCAGGAGAACCCCACCGTCACCCCCATCCCCGGCGACCTCGTCTACTTCTCCTTCGACGGCGGCATGCTCGACCGCGCCTTCAAGGAGGACAAGGGGATCGGTGACCTGCCGGGCGTCATCGACCTCGCCCTGTTCTACGGGCGCAACAACCTGCTGCTCAACGGCGACGTCGGCTGGGTACCCGGCAACGTGTTCGCCACCGTCGTCGAGAACCTGCCCGCCATGGCCGAGGCCTGCAACGACGTCTGGCGCTCCGGAAGCGTCGGCGAACGGCTCCTGTACGAGCGACTGGAACGCTGAGCGGCCAGAGGGGGGCGCGCGGCCCCCGTACCCCGGCACGATCCGCGCATCCGAGAAGACACGACAACACATCCCCGGGAGGTGAGTGACCGATGCGTACCGAGGGAAACCACACGAACGGCACCGGTGCGGAGCACGGCGTCGTCGAACTGGCCGCGACCACGCGGACGCCGTGGCAGTCGGGGGTCGGCGTCATCGCGCCCTACGACTTCGCGCTCGACCGCGAACTGTGGCGCTGGACGCCGGACGACGTCTCACTGCACGTCACACGGCTGCCCTACGTCCACGTACCGGTGACGGTCGACCAGGCCGCCGCCCTGTCCCGCGAAGAACACGTCGACCCGGCCGTCAGGGCCCTGCTCGCCCCCGAACCACTGGCGATCGGTTACGCGTGCGCCTCCGGCAGCTTCGTCCACGGAGCGGAGGGGCAGCGGCGCCTGCACCGGACGATGGTGGACGCCGGGGCACCCGCCGCCGTCACCACCTCCGGGGCCCTCATCCAGGCCCTCGGCGCGCTCGGCGCCGACCGGATCGCGGTCGTGACGCCCTACGTCGACAGCGTGACCGACCGGCTCCTGGCCTACCTCGCCGAGCACGAGATCGGCGTGACCTCCAGCGTGGGCCTGGGGCTGCTCAGCCACATCTGGAGGGTCACCTACGAGGAGGTGTCCCAGGCGGTGCACGCGGTGGACCGCCCCGACGCCCAGGCGGTCTTCATCAGCTGCACCAACGTGCTCACCTACGACATCATCGCCCCGCTCGAACGCGAGCTCGGCAAACCGGTGATCGCCGCCAACCAGGTGACCATGTGGGCGGTGATGAAGGCCGCGAACCGGCAGGCCGTGGCCCACGGGCAGAGCCTGATCGACGTGGCCGCGCCGAGCGCTGCGTGACCCGGCCCGGCCGCGCCCGGACCCAGGAAGGAGAGCCATGACCCGCGTCGGATTCCTCTACCCCGGATTCAGCGCCGAGGACGACTACAAGGCCTTCGAGGAGCTCCTCGGCGGAGACGTCGAGCTGCCACTGGTGCACACCCTCATGCGTGAGGACGCGCACCGCGTGGACGCCCTGCTCGACGTCGGCAGCGACGAGGTGCTCGCCGAGGGCGCCCGGGAACTGGCCGTGACGGGGGTGGACGCTGCGGTGTGGGCGTGCACCAGCGGAAGCTTCGTGTACGGCTGGGAGGGCGCCCGGAAGCAGGTCGAGGGGGTCCGCCAGGCCGTCGGGGCACCGTCGTCGAGCACCTCCTTCGCTTTCGTGCACGCCCTGAGCCAGTTGCGGATCTCCAGGGTGGCGATCGCCGCCACCTATCCCGACGACGTCGCCCAGCGGTTCGTGGAGTTCCTCACGGAGGCCGGGGTGACGGTGCTCTCCCTGGCCAGCCACGGCATCGCGACCGCGGCGGAGGTCGGCTACCTGGACCCGGACGACGCCCTGGACTTCGTGATCTCCAACGACCACGCACGCGCCGACGCCGTCCTGGTACCGGACACCGCGCTCCACAGCGCCCACCTCATCGAGCCCATGGAGGCGCTCCTCGGCAAGACCGTACTCACCGCCAACCAGGTGAGCGTGTGGGAGGGGCTCCGGCTCGCCGGGGCCGCGACCGTGCGGCCGGGCGGGCCCGGCACCCTGTTCCGGTCGGGTGCGGCAGCGGTCAGGAGCGTCCTGCCGGACCACTAGCCTCGACGTCGTCGTCCGACCACGTCCGATGTGTCCTGAATGCGAAATGTGTCCCGAATACGAGAGGAAGGCGGACCATGCCCGCCCCTGGCCAACTCAGCCCCGTACCCCGTCGCTCCACCGCCGAGCTGATCGCCGACCAGCTGCGGTCCGCGATCATGTACGGCTCCCTCGCCCCGGGCGACCAGCTCGGCGAGGCGGAGCTGGCCGGGCGGCTGGGCGTGAGCCGCGGCCCGCTGCGCGAGGCGATGCAACGACTCGTCCAGGAGGGGCTGCTGCGCAGCGAACGGCACAGGGGCCTGTTCGTGCGGGAGCTCACCCAGGCCGACGTCAGGGACGTCTACGTGGCCAGGCTGGCGGTCGAGCGGACCGCGTGCGAGCTGATCATGCGGGGCAACCGGGGTGAGGCGGTCGCCCGCCTCACCCCGGCCGTGGAACAGCTCGCCCGGGCGGCCGCGAGCGGCGACCGCAACGCGATGAGCGACGCGGACCAGGCGTTCCACCGGACCCTGGTGAGCTGCGCGGGCAACAGCCGCCTGGAGCGCATGTCGCAGACCCTGCTGGTGGAGACCCGTATGTGCCTGACGGTGATGCAGCACGTCTACCCCGAGCCGGGCGAACTCCTGGAGGAGCACCAGCGCATCCTCGACGCCATCTCCGACGGCGCCGAGGAGCGGCTGCTCACGCTGATCAGGTCGCACATGGTGGACACGGTCCAGCGCATCCAGGACGGTGCCCTGGCCCCGGAGGCCTCGCCCGGGACCGCCCCCGAAGCCGGTTCCCAGGAGCTGTGACGGGGCCTGCGTCCCGCTGCTGTCCCCGGGTCGCGGGAGGACTGCGGGCTCCCGAGGAGCGGGAAGGCGCCCCGTGACCTCCGGGACCCAGCGGGCCCCGGCCCGGGGTGGGGTCCGTACCCGTCCACGCGGGCACGGACCCCGCCCGGTCACAGACCGCCGATACCGACGTACTTCGTGTTCAGGAACTCGTCGATGCCGACCCGGCCGCCCTCGCGGCCCAGGCCGGAGTGCTTGACCCCGCCGAACGGCGCGGCCGGGTTGGAGACCACGCCCTGGTTGAGGCCGACCATGCCCGTCTCCAACGCCTCGCTCACCCGCAGCGCCCTGTTGAGGTCCCGGGTGTAGAGGTAGCTGACCAGCCCGAACTCGGTGTCGTTGGCGGCCCGGACCGCCTCCTCCTCGGTCTCGAAGGTGAGCACCGGGGCCACCGGCCCGAAGATCTCGGTGGTGGACAGCTCGCTGGCGAAGGGGACGTCCGCGAGCACGGTCGGCTGGTAGAAGTGGCCGGGACCGTCCCCGGGGCCGCCGCCGACCAGCACGCGCGCGCCGCGGCCGACGGCGTCGTCCACCAGGCGCTGCACCTTGTCACGGGCCTTGTCGTCGATGAGCGGACCCACGGTCACGCCGTCGTCCAGCCCGCGCCCCATGCGCAGCGCGCCCATACGGGCGCTGAGGCGCTCGGAGAACTCCTCGGCGATCCCCGACTGGGCGTAGATGCGGTTGGCGGCCGTGCAGGCCTCACCGATGTTGCGCATCTTGGCGAGCATCGCCCCTTCGACGGCCGCGTCCATGTCGGCGTCGTCGAACACCAGGAAGGGCGCGTTCCCGCCCAGCTCCATGGAGGTGCGCAGGACCTGGCCGGCGCTCTGCTCCAGCAGCCTCCTGCCCACGGCGGTCGAACCGGTGAAGGAGAGCTTGCGGATGCGCCCGTCGCTCAGCAGAGGCTCGGTGACCGCGCCCGGGTCCGTGGTGGGCAGGACGCTGAGGACCCCCTCCGGCAGCCCGGCCTCGGTCAGGACGGCCGCGAGGGCGAGGGCGGACAGGGGTGTCTGGTGGGCCGGCTTGAGGACCATCGTGCACCCTGCGGCGATGGCGGGCCCGATCTTGCGCGTGCCCATCGCCATGGGGAAGTTCCAGGGTGTGATGAGCATGCACGGGCCGACCGGCTGCCGCATGACGAGGAAGCGCGCCTTGCCGTCCGGCGACGTGGAGAACCCGCCCTCGATGCGGACGGCCTCCTCGGCGAACCAGCGGAAGAACTCCGCCGCGTAGGCGATCTCCCCCTTGGCCTCGGCCAGCGGCTTGCCCATCTCCAGGGTCATCAGGACGGCGAGGTCCTCCTGGCGCTCCATGAGGAGCTGGTAGCTCCTGTACAGGATCTCGCTGCGCTGCCTCGGCGCCGTCCGCGCCCACGAGGGCTGGGCCCGGTGCGCCGCGTCGAGTGCGGCGAGGGCGTCCTCCTTCCCCGCGTCGGCGACCTCGCAGAGCACCTTGCGGGTCGAGGGGTCCTCCACCTCGAAGGTGGCCCCGGCGTCCGCGTCACGCCACTCTCCTCCGACGAAGAGCCTCTTGTCCACCTGCGCGACGACCCGTGATTCCCGGTCCGACATCTTCACTACTCCCCGGTCGACGGGCCCACCCGGTCCGGTGGGCCTGTGGTCAGAACTGCCCGACGTGCGCCCACTGGACACCGCCACTGCACGGATGTTTCCATAGCGGTGTCGATTGTCAACAATCCTACGGAATCCGAATCACGGAATCGAGGCCACGCATGGCGGAGCTCTCCCCGGTACTCAAGCAGGCGACCCCGGTGGTCGCGGCACGAGGCGAGGGTGTCTACATCTACGACGAGGACGACCGCCGCTATCTCGACTTCACCGCGGGCATCGGTGTGACCAGCACCGGGCACTGCCACCCCCGGGTCGTGGCCGCCGCCCAGGAACAGGTGGCGACCCTCATCCACGGCCAGTACACCACCGTGATGCACCGCCCCCTGCTGCGGCTCACGGAGCGGCTCGGCGAGGTGCTGCCCGAGGGCGTGGACCGGCTGTTCTACGTGAACTCCGGCAGCGAGGCCGTGGAGGCGGCACTGCGACTGGCCCGCCAGGCGACCGGTCGGCAGAACGCCCTGGTGTTCCAGGGGTCGTTCCACGGCCGCACCATGGGCGCCGCCTCCCTGACCACCTCCGGGGTCAAGATCCGCGCCGGGATCGGCCCGCTGGTGCCCGGCGTGGTGGTGGCTCCCTTCCCGTACGCCTACCGCCTGGGCCTGTCGGAGGCCGACGCGGTCGCCTACGCCCTGCGCGAGCTGGACTACCTGTTCGCCACGGTGACCTCCCCGCAGGACACGGCGGCGGTGTTCGTCGAGCCCGTGCTCGGCGAGGGCGGCTACGTGCCCGTGCCCAACGCGTTCCTCCAGGGGTTGCGCGAGCGCGCCGACCGGCACGGGTTCCTGCTAATCGCCGACGAGGTGCAGACCGGGTTCGGACGCACCGGCACGTTCTGGGGACACGACCCCTCGGGCATCCGGCCCGACATCGTCATCACCGCCAAGGGGCTGGCCAGCGGGTTCCCGCTGTCGGCCATCGCGGCGCCGGCCAAGATCATGGAGAGGGCGTGGCCCGGCTCCCAGGGCGGCACCTACGGGGGCAACGCGGTCTCCTGCGCCGCCGCCCTGGCCACCCTGGACGTGATCCAGGAGGAGGGCCTGGTGGAGAACTCCGCGCGCATGGGCGAGCGGCTGCGCCAGGGCCTGAAGAAGGTGGCCGAGGCCAACACGGTGATCGGGGACGTGCGCGGCCGGGGGCTGATGCTCGCCAGCGAGTTCACCGCCCCGGACGGCTCCCCCGACGCGGCGACGGCGCTGAGCGCCCAGCAGGCGGCCGCCCGCAACGGCCTCCTGCTGCTCACCTGCGGCCCCGCGGGCAACGTGGTGCGGATGATCCCGCCGCTGATCGTCAACGGCGAGCAGGTCGACACCGCCGTGTCCCTGTGGGCGGCCTCCGTCGAGGAGGCGGTCTCGGACTGACCCGCGCCGGGGCCGCGCGCGGCGCGGCCCCGGCACACGGGCGGGCCCGTGGAGTGACGACGCGGGAGGTGTCGCCCATGGCCCGCGTCACACGGATACACGGCACAAAGCCACTCCAGCACCGTGATAGAGTCGGAGACGTCGCCAGGGAGACATGGTCAACCGGGCGACACACAACTGAAGACCTGCACTCGTAGCTCAACGGATAGAGCATCTGACTACGGATCAGAAGGTTGGGGGTTCGAGTCCTCCCGAGTGCACCACCATGAGACAGTGGAGAGAACGCCCGGACCTGCAAAAACAGGCCGGGCGTTCTCTTTTGCACTGGAGTGCAGTATCCGGCTGGCGGCGGTCGCCTACGGGTGGCTGTGGCGAATACGTGGTGAAGGGTTCAGCAGCCCAAGGTCCAAGGGGGCAGCTTCAGCCCAGTCGGCCTGTGAGCCTAGTCACTCATGACTTTCTGTGTCCTGAGGTCTGCGCCGATGTGGGCTGCGACGGTCAGAAACCCTCACAACCCTTCGCTCCACGGCGCTTGTCACGTTCCTCGTTGCCGTCGATGCACTTGGCGTAGACCCGAAGCAGTACCTCTTGGCTGTGGCCTGCCCAAGCCGCCACCTGGGCGGGACTGATGCCCTCGTTTAGCCAGGTAGACACGCATGCACGTCGCAGGTCGTAGGGCACCTGAGCGATCGGGCTCTCCGGTGACTCCCAGCACGGGCCCTGTCCGTGCTGGGAGCCTTTGACATTCCGACGGGCCCTGACCAGAGGGAACCTCTCGCATGTGAGGCGAAGGCCAGCCGGCATCAGCGGCTGGTAGCCGTCCCGGGCCGGGACGGCCGAGTCGCTCAGGGCGAAGGCGTTGCCCGGTGGGGTGGCTCGTCCAGGGGGTGCACGGCG
>NZ_JBHXQY010000129.1:0-14800 GCF_042716955.1 Nocardiopsis sp. NPDC058631
TGGACGCAAGGGGGAGACCTGCCGTGGGTGGGCGGGCCCGTGCAACAAGAAAGGAAAGCGCTTTCAACACCGAAGTTAAGTGTTCGTTGTCAACGGTTCACCCACGCGGTGCGCGTGGTGCGCCGCGCCGCTCGTTGCGCGTCCGCTCCGCTTCCGCGTCGCCGCTGGATAATCGGGGTACGGGACCGCGCGGGGCGGTCACGGCCGGAGGAGGGACATGGGCACCATGCGAACGCACGCGGCCGGTACCGTGATGCTCGGCCTGGCGGCGGGGTCACGCTCCACGCTCGGGACCGCCGCGCCCCTGTGGGCCGCCTCGTCCGGCCGGAGACGGGTGCTCCTCGTAGCGGGCGTGGTCGGGGAGTTCACCGCCGACAAGGCCCCCGCCGCCCCCAGCCGGCTCTCCTGGCCGAACCTGCTGGCCCGCTCCGCCAGTGCGGGCGCCGGGGGCGTTGTACTGGCGCGGGCCCGCGCGCGGCCGGTCGTCGTGAGCGCAGTGCTCGCGGCCGCCGTGGCGCCCCTCGGGGCGCTCGCGGGGGAGCAGTGGCGGCGGTGGTGGACCGACAGCGGACGCCCCCCGTGGATCGGCGCCCTCATCGAGGACTGCTGCGCGCTCGCCCTCGCCCGGGCCGCCTGCCGCGGGTCGAACGGGGGACCCGACGGAGACGACGGTCCCGGACCGTTGCGGACCGGCGGCCCGCGGCTCCGCCGGAAGGCGGGTTCGACGCGCCCCGTCACCGGGTAGGTGACCCGGGCAGAGCACGCATCCGACCCCGAGGACACACATGGCACGCCTGATCGACCTGCACGGCACCGCGATGGAGGAGTTCGACCGCCGGGTCCGGGCGGTCACGCTCACCGACTGGGCCCTGCCCACGCCGTGCGCGGACTGGGACGTCCACGACCTGGTCAACCACCTGACCACCGAACAGCTGTGGGTGCCGCCCCTGCTCGGCGGTGCGCGGATCGAGGAGGTCGGCGACCGCTTCGACGGCGACAACCTCGGCGAGGAACCCGCCGCCACCTGGGCTGTCGTCTCCCGCGAGGCCCGCACGGCGTGGCTCGCCCCGTCCTCCCTGGAGAGCACGGTCCACCTGTCCTTCGGCGAGGTTCCCGCCGAGGTCTACCTCTGGCAGATGACCTTCGACCTGACGGTGCACGCCTGGGACCTGGCCCGCGCCCTCGGCGCGGACGAGTCCGTCGACCCGGACCTGGCCAAGGAGCTCCACGCCTGGGCCTCCGACCAGGATCTGGGGCCTGGCCAGGTGTTCGACGCGCCCGTGCCGGTCGGGCCCGAGGCCACGGTCCAGGAGCGCCTGATCGCCCTCACCGGGCGCACGCCCTGAGTGTCCGCCCCGGCGGGCCCGCGCCGGCCGGGGCCGGCCCCTACCGCTCCTCGGCCCCGGGGCCGAGACAGGAGCGCGGCGTGCGCCCGGTGAACCGGCGAACCTCGTGCGTGAGATGGGACTGGTCGGCGTAGCCGACCGAGGCGGCCACGTCGGCGAGCGCCCGCGGGCCGTCCGCGCGCATCAGGCGCAGCGCCCGCTGGAGGCGCCCGACCTGCTGGATGACCTTGGGTGAGAGCCCGGTCTCGCGTTCCGTCAGGCGGCGGAGGTGGCGCGGCGTCAGCGACACCTCGCCCGCCACGGCGTCGACACCGCGGGGACCGCCCTCCGACAGCAGGCGCACGGCCTCCCTCACACGGGCGTCGACCTCCACGTCCGGCCACAGGGCGTGAAGGTCCGAGGGCCGCACGTCGGCGGTTCGGAGGAGTTCGACGAGCCGTCTCGCCCTCCGTGCGGGGAGGAGGTCGTCGACCGCCACCTTCCGGTCCCGGAGTTCGACCCCGCCGACCCCCGTGACGGGGCGCAGACAGGCGGTGTGGATCCGCAGCCCGTTCAGCACCGTCCCCGGCTCGAACTCGGGCAGGTCGGCCGAGGTCGCGGGTCCGACCAGCCAGGCGAGCCCCGTGGAGCTGACGATGAAGTCCGCGTGGTTGTCGGGTACGACCCGCTGCGGCCCGGGCCCGACCCGGTGGTTCCACACGCACACGAAGGGCGACGAGCCGTCGGTGATCCTGGTCTCCCGGTACCGTGCCGCCTCCGAGGGGACGGTCGGCGGGGTGACGGGGCGGGGATGTCCGTTTCCTACAAGACGGCCCTCCGCGGCGCGGATAGTTTCTCCGCCATGAGAAGAGAGCCGATGATCCGGTACCGCGGAGCGGTCGTCACGCACCGTGCACCCACCCGCCTTTCCGTCGGAGCAGTCCGAGGCCGTCGCGGCGGCGCGGCGAGGCCCCTACGAGCCGGGGGAGGGCCTGCGTGATGCGCTGGCCGTGCCCGGTGTTCGTACCAGGAGACCCAGGCTACGCAGAGGAGTTCGCGACTCTCAACCACACCGTGGAGCACCGGCCGCGACTGGTGGTCGGCGCACGCACCTCCTCCGACGTGGCCCGCGCGGTCGCCTACGCCTGCGACCACTCCTTGAGCGTCTGCGTGCAGTCGACCGGGCACGGGATGTCCGCTCCGGCCGACGGTGTCCTGATCACCACGCGCAGACTCGACACCGTCGACGTGGACCCCGTCCGGCGCACGGCCCGGCTGGGGGCGGGCACACGGTGGAAGGACGTCATCCCCCGGACCGCGGCGCACGGCCTCGCCCCGCTGAACGGGTCCAGCCCCGAGGTGGGAACCGTCGGCTACGTGCTGGGCGGGGGCGTCGGCATGCTCGGCCGGCAGTACGGCTACGCCGCGGACCACGTGAGCGCCGTCGAGGTCGTCACCGCTGACGCGAGGGTCCGCGGGATCGGTCCGGAGCGGGAACCGGAGCTGTTCCGGGGCCTGCTCGGAAGCAAGGGGAACCTCGGAGTGGTCACCGGGATCGAGGTCGGCCTGTTCGCCGTCACCTCGTTCTACGGCGGGGGGCTCTACTTCCCGGGGGAGAGGGTTCCCGACCTGCTCCGAACCTACGCCTCATGGACGCGCAGCGCCCCGGAGGCCCTCGCCACGTCGATCCTCCTCTCGACGTACCCGGACACGGAGGGGGTCGCCCCCGCGCTGCGCGGGCGCCGCACGGCCCACCTCCGCGTGGCCCACTTCGGCTCGGACACCGAGGCGGAGCAGCTCCTCGCCCCCTTGCGCCGGGTCGGCCCGGTCCTGCTCGACACCCTGCGGCGCAGGGCTTATACGGACATCGGGTCGGTGCACCACGAGCCCGTCGCCCCGTACTCGGTCTGTGAGTCGGGGTTCTTCACGGGCCCGCTCGGCGAGGCCGAACTCCGGGCGGTCCTGCGCCTGGCGGGCCCCGACGCGCGCGACCCGATGATGGTCGAGCTCCGCCACCACTCCGGGGCCTACCACCGGGCCCCGTCCACGCCCAACGTCGTCGCGGGCCGCAACGCGCACTTCACCGTCTTCCTCGGTTCCCCGGTGGACGAGGAGGGGCCCACCGCGACCGCCCGCCGCCACACCGGGGCGCGCAGGCTCTTCCGCGGAGTGGACCAGGGCACCGTCCTGAACTTCCTCGGCGCCGGCCACGGGAGGGACGCCGTGCGCGCCGCGTACTCGGACGAGGACCACCGCCGGCTCCGGGCGCTCAAGGCGGAGTTCGATCCGGCGAACGTCTTCCGCGTCAACCACAACATCACTCCCCGGGAACCGGAGGAGCATCCCGACCACGCTCCCCACCCGTGACGCCGTCGGGACCGTCCGGTGGCCTTGCCCGGGCAGCGCCGGTCAGCCGGGCAGGACCGCCACTGATCCGCGCACGGCCAGCGTCACCGGCAGCCGCACCGACTCGTCCTGGGGGCGGAGCAGCAAGTCCATGACACTGCGCCCCAACAGCTCACGGTCCAGGCCCACCGTCGTCAGGCCCGGGTCCAGCAGGGCGGACGTGGGCAGGTTGTCGTGGCCGACCACGCTGACGTCACGGCCCACCCGCAGTCCCAGTGACCGCGCCGCGTCGTAGACGGCGGTGCCCAGGTAGTCGGAGTTGACGATCAGCGCGTCGTGCCCGGGGGCGGAGATCCGCTCGGCGGCCATCCGCGCCACGCTGGCGTGGTCCAGCGGGCACCGCACCACGGTCCCGTCCAAGCCCCAGTCGGCGCACAGGCGCACGAACTCCTCCTCCCGGCCCCAGTCGGCGGCCAGCTCCCGCGGCGCCATGACCAGCGTCGCCCGACGGTGGCCGCGCTCGCGCAGGTGCCCCAGCGCCAGCGCGACGGCGGCGCCGTCGTCCGGTCCCACCGTGGGCACCCGCGGGGCGCCTCCGGGAGCCGACAGCTCCGGGGTGCAGTTGAACGCCACGACCGGGATGTCGGTGCGGTTCGTCAGCCAGGCCGACAGCGGGCCCCGGCGCCCGATCGGGGTGATCGCGATTCCGCCGACCGCCTCCGCGGTGAGCCTGCGGAGCGCGGCGGCCTCGCGCGCGACGTCGTAGTCCGAGCTCATGATGAGGAGGAAGGCGCCCTCCTCGTGGGCCTGGACCTCCATGCCGCGCAGCACGTCCAGGAAGAAGGGGTTGCGCATGTTGCGGATGATCACCCCGTACGCCGACCGCTTGCCGGTGCGCAGGGCACGGGCCCTGCCGTCGGCCTGGTAGTCGAGGTCGGACGCCGCCGCGCGCACCCGCTCCACCGTCCCGGGGGCGACCCGCCCGGTGCCGTTCAGGGCGAAGCTCGCCTGGGCGACGGAGACCCCGGCTCGTGCCGCGACGTCGCGCAGCGTCGCACGCTTGCGGGGACTGGACATGTGCCTCCCTCCGGGTGCCCCACGACGGGGCTCAGACGATTATCCCGACGCGGCGGACCCGCCGCGGACCGGACACCGCTCCGGGGGCGACGCCGCGGTCCCGCCGACGGTGGCCCCGGCCCGGCCCCGCGGACCCCGCGCCGCGTGCACGTCGCCGCCCGGCGCCCGGCTGCCGGGGGCGACGCCGCGGCCCTTGGCGTTCGGCGGGGACCGGTGGGAGCGTGCTCGTGTCGTTCCTGGTTCCGACAGTGTTCTCCTCCAGGACACGGACCACGACACAGCAGGTCAACTCATTGGTGAATCGTTTAATCAACGGGGTGCCTCCACCCCGCTCCCGGGCCCTTCCGGGACCGCCTGACAACCAACGGAGACCCCCATGTCCCGAACCCGCCGACGCACGGTGGCAGCGGGCGTCGTCGCCACCGTCGCCACCGCCTCACTGGTCTCCTGCGCAAACGTGGAGCCGCCCGCGGGCAGCGCCTCCGGCAACGGCGAGATCGTCATCACCTACAACTCCCCGACCGAGTGGGGCAACTACGGCGAGGTCCTCCGGGCGTTCACCGAGGAGACCGGCGTGGAGGCCCCCAACGACCCGAAGAACTCCGGGCAGGCCCTCGCGGCGCTCCAGGCCGAGCAGGGCTCGCCCGTCGCCGACGTCGCCTACACCGGCATCGCCTTCGCCGAGCAGCTCGTGGGCGCGGGCGTCCTCCAGAACCACGTCCCGGAGGGGTCGGAGGACGTCCCCGAGGAGCTCAAGGACCCCGACGGCGCCTGGACCACCGTCCACACCGGCGCCATCGCCCTCATCGTCAACGA
Organism: Nocardiopsis sp. NPDC058631; assembly: GCF_042716955.1. NCBI lineage: Bacteria > Bacillati > Actinomycetota > Actinomycetes > Streptosporangiales > Nocardiopsidaceae > Nocardiopsis > Nocardiopsis sp. NPDC058631. The sequence goes on from NZ_JBHXQY010000129.1 coordinate 5,565, forward strand.
GGACCACCTGGACGGTGCGCCGGTTCCCACGAGCTGGGAGGACCTCCTCGACCCCGTCTACGAGGACAAGGTCGGCTACCTCGACCCCACCCAGGCCGCCGTCGGCTACTCCGCCGCGACCGCCGTCAACCTCGCCCTGGGCGGCTCCCTCGACGACTGGGGGCCGGGACTGGACTACCTCGAAGCGCTGAAGGAGAACGGCGCCAGCACCTCAGCGCAGACCGCCACGGCCAAGGTCGCGCAGGGTGAGATCCCCATCCTCGTCGACACCGACTTCAACGGCTACAAGCTGCGCGACGAGGGCACCGACGTCTCCGTCGTCATCCCCGAGGAGGGCTCGCTCCAGATCCCCTACATCGTCGGCCTGGTCGACGGCGCCCCCCACGAGGACAACGGCAGGCGGCTGCTCGACTTCTACTTCTCCGAGCAGGGCCAGGACCTCTTCGCCGCCGGGTACATGCGCCCGGTGACCGGCGAGATGCCCGCCGAGCTCGCCGACAAGGTGCTCCCGCCCGAGGACTACGAGCGGGCGGTCACCATCGACTACGTCGAACAGGGCGCACAGCAGCAGGAGTTCATCGACCTGTACCTGGACGAGGTCGGCTTCTAGTGCCGACCCGTCAGCCGAGCCGCGTCCGCACCGCCGCCCCGCCGGGGTGGGTCGCGGCCCTCCCGGCCCTCGCCCTCATCCTCCTGTTCAGCGTCTACCCCGTCGCGGTCATGGTCGTGAACTCCCTGGGCGCGGGCCGGGCACCGGCCGACGGCGGCCCGACACTGGAGCACTACCAGCGGGCGCTGGCCTCGGACTCGGTCCGCGAGGCGCTGGGCAACTCCGTCCTCATCGCGGGGGGATCGGTGCTGTTCACCCTCGCGGTTGCGGTCCCCGTGGTCCTGCGCCAGGCACGCGAGGACCGCGAGGGGCGCGGCAGCGCCACCGCCGACGCCCTGCTCACCCTGCCCATCGCACTGCCCGGCATCATCATCGGCTTCTTCGCGATCATCCTGACCGGACGTACCGGCCTCCTCGGCCTGGCCTGGGAGGGGTTCTCCGGACTCGCCTACACCTTTCCCGGCCTCCTCGTCGCCTACGTCTACTTCTCGCTCCCGCGCGTCCTCGGCCCGCTCCGGGGCGCCGCCGCCACACTCGACCCCGTCCTGACCGAGAGCGCCCGCACCCTGGGCGCGTCCCGCGCCAGGGTGTTCCTCACCGTCACCCTTCCCCTGCTGCTGCCCGCCGTCATCGAGACCGCCGGCACCGCCGTCGCGGTGGCCCTGGGCGGCTACGGCACGGTGGCCACCCTCTCCGAGGGCGTACGCCTGCTCCCGTTGAACGTCGTGAACGAGCTGACCACCGGGTACCGGCTCGCCGCGTCCTCCACCCTCGCCGTGACGCTCGCGGCCATGGCCGTCCTCGCGCTGGTCCTGGGCCGACTGCTGTCCCGGTTCGCCCGGAAGGCGGTGGCGTCATGACACGCCTCATCACTCGCCTGACCTGTGCCTTCGTGGCCGTTCCGATTCTGGCCACCCTGGTCGCGGCCACCAGCGCCGACTTCTCCCAGGGTCCCTGGGGCGGCGGGGCCACCCTGGACTGGTTCGCCTACGCGTGGCCGCCGCTCGCACCCGTCATCGGGCGCAGCCTGGCCGTCGCCGTCCTGGTCGTGCTCCTCAACCTGGCGGTCGGAGGCCCCCTCGCCTGGTGGGTGGCCCGGTTCCCGTCCGCGCTGACCCGGCTGACCGGTTACCTCGTGAACGTGCCCCTGGCCGTCCCCGGCATCGCGCTCAGCGTCGCGCTCGTGGGCACCTACCCTTTCCTGCGCCCCAGCGGGCTGCTCCTCGTCCTGGGACACCTCGTCTTCACCCTGCCGTTCACCCTGGCGGCCCTCGTCCCCGCGCTCGCCGACGACGAACTGCGCGCCAACGAGGGAGTCGCGCGCAGCCTCGGCGCCCGGCCGGTCCGGGTGCTGAGCACCATCACCGTCCCGGCCTGCCTGGTCGCCGTCACCCAGGCGGTGACCATGGTGTTCGCGCTGTCCTTCGGTGAGTTCAACATCAGCTTCTTCATCAACCCGCCCGCCACGCCGACCGCGCCCTTCGCGCTGTTCGACGCCTACTCCACCCAGCGCCTCGAACTCGCCTCCGCGCAGTCGATGATCTTCATCGCCTTCGTGGCTCCCGTGCTGACCGCCATCGTCCTGGCTCGCCGCTGGGCCCCGAGGAGGACCCCGTGAGTACCCAGACCGCCGCACCGGCCCCCGCCACAGGGTCCGGTCTCTCCGTGGACGCGCTCACCGTGCGCTACGGAGCCACCGTCGCCGCCGAGGGCATCAGCATCGACGTCGCGCCGGCCGAGACCGTCGCCGTCATCGGCCCGTCCGGGTGCGGCAAGAGCACCACCCTGCGTGCCGTCGCGGGCCTGGTCCCGGTGCACGGCGGCACGGTGACCCTCGCCGGGCGCGACGTCACCGGTCTCGACCCGGCCCGGCGCGGCATCGGCCTGGTCCCGCAGAACTACGCCCTCTTCCCGCACATGAGCGTGGCGGCCAACATCGGCTACGGGCTCAGGGCCCGCCGCGCGCCGACCGCCCGCAGGGAGGCCCGGGTTCGGGCGATGCTGGAGCTCACCCGGCTGACGGAACTCGCCGACCGGCGACCCGACCAGCTCTCCGGCGGACAGCGCCAGCGGGTGGCCCTCGCACGGGCGCTGGCCATCGAACCCGACGTGCTGCTGCTGGACGAGCCCCTCGCCGCCCTCGACCCGCAGCTGCGCGGCGGACTCCGCCGGGAGCTGTCGTCGATGCTGGCCGAAACCGGGTGCGCGACCCTGGTCGTCACCCACGACCAGAAGGAGGCTCTGTCGCTGGGTTCGAGGATCGCCCTGCTCCGGGAGGGCCGGCTGGTCCAGTTCGACACCCCGCAGCGGCTGTGGGACGACCCGGCCGACGCGTTCGTCGCGGACTTCCTGGCCAACGCGGTCCTGTTGGACGTGGACCGCGACCACGACCACGTCGTGGCCCTCGGCGGCAGGTGGCGCGTGCCCGTCCGCGACCTCGCGGTGCGCCCGACCGGTCACGGGACGGAGCGCCTGCTGCTGCGCCACGACAGCTTCACCCTGGCCGACGGCCCCGGCGAGGAGGTGCTGGAGGCCGAGGTGACCCACTCGGAGTTCGGCGGCGACGCGGTGCACCTGACCGTGCGCGCCGGCGACCGGAGCCTGGGCGTACGCGTCCCCCCGGACGCGCGCATCGGCCGGTCGGTGCACCTGGCGGTCGTTCCCGGCGGCGCGACCCTGCTGACCCCCGACGCCTGAACCCTTCCCCCGGCCCGACCGCCTCCGCGGACCGGGCCACGGCCACGAGAGGAACACGCATGCTCGAACTGGAGATCCTCGGATCCAACGCGACCGCGCCCACCAGGGAGGGGCCCGCCTCCAGCTACCTGCTCCGCACGGAGACCGGGGTGGTGCTGGTCGACGCCGGGCCCGGATCCCTCCTGGCGTACTGCGCCCGCCACGATCTGGCGGACCTGCGCGGCATCGTGGTCACCCACATGCACGCCGACCACAGCCTCGACCTGATGGCGTGGGCGTACCGGTGGACGTTCCCCGAGGTGCTGCCGAGGGTCCCGCTGTTCTTCCCCGAGGGGGAGCGGGAAAGGCTGAAGGCGTTCGACGCGGTGTTCGGCATCCCGACCCTGCCGACGATGAACAGCCCCATCGCGCAGTCGTGGGACCTGCGGGAGATGCCGCGCGACGGGACGACCGTCCACACGGTGGACGGTGTGACGTTCCGGTCCTACGCCGCGCACCACAGCGTGCCCTCGGCGGCGCTGCGCTTCGAGGCCCCCGGCGGGCGCACGGTGGCGTTCTCCTCGGACACCGGCTACTGCGAGCCGGTGGTGGAGGCGGCGCGCGACGCGGACCTGTTCGTGTGCGAGGCCACCTACCTGGAGGCCGACGAGCAGGCCCTGCACGGCCACGGGCACCTGACCGCGCGGCTGGCGGGCGAACTCGCCGCGGAGGCCGACGCGCGCCACCTGGTGCTGACGCACTTCGCCAGCCCCGCCCTGTGGGACGAGGGCAGGCTCCACGCCGCGGACGGCTACTCCGGGAAGATCAGCGTGGCCGTTCCCGGAACGGTCCTCTGACCGGTACCCCTCCCGCGGACCCGGTCCGTCCCCGCCCCGACCCGCCCCGACCCGCGTCGGCGCGGTCGGGCCGGGCCCGATCCCGCACCCCGCGCCCCGACGTGGCGGCTTCACCGAGCCACCCTCATGTCACACACTGTGACGAGAGCTGAACGAGGGGGAGGCACATCCGGTGGACGCCACGATCACCCTGCGCGTCGACGGTGAGGAGCGCCAACTCACCGTCGACACCCGCACCACACTGTTGGACGCCCTGCGCGACCGGTTGGAGGTGACCTCGCCCAAGAAGGGCTGCGACCACGGCCAGTGCGGAGCGTGCACCGTCCTCCTGGACGGCCGCCGCGTCCTGTCCTGCCTGGCCCTCGCGGTCGCGCACGACGGGGGCGACGTCACCACCGCCGCCGGCCTGGGACGCGGGGACGCCGACGGGGCAGGACTGCACCCCGTGGCCCGCGCCTTCGTCGACCACGACGGGTTCCAGTGCGGCTACTGCACCCCCGGGCAGGTCTGCTCGGCGGTGGGCATGCTGCAGGAGGCCGCCGCCGACTGGCCCAGCCACGTGACCGCGGACCTCGACGGCCCGGTGCGGCTGGACGACGAGGAGATCCGCGAACGCATGAGCGGCAACCTGTGCCGCTGCGGCGCCTACACCAACATCGTCGCCGCGATCCGGGAGTTCGCACGGTGAGGCCCTTCGACTACACGCGCCCCGACGGGCCCTCGGCCGCCGTCGCCCTGGTCGCCGCCGACCGCGGCGCCGCCTACCTCGCGGGCGGCACCAACCTGGTCGACCACATGAAGCTCGGAGTCGCCTCGCCCACCCGGCTCGTGGACGTGCGCGGAGTGCTCGGCGACCGGGTCGAGGAACTTCCCGACGGCCGGCTCCGGATCGGGGCCGCCGTCCCCAACAGCGACCTGGCCGCCCACCCCGCGGTCCGCCGCCGCTACCCGGTCCTCTCCGCCGCCCTGCTGTCCGGCGCCTCGGGGCAGCTGCGCAACGCCGCCACCACGGGAGGCAACCTCTTCCAGCGCACGCGCTGCCCGTACTTCCAGGACACCACCACACCCTGCAACAAGCGCGAACCCGGCACGGGATGCCCGGCGAAGGAGGGGCACGGCCGCGACAACGCGGTCCTCGGCGCCTCCGACTCCTGCGTGGCGACCCACCCCTCCGACATGGCGGTGGCGCTCGCCGCGCTGGGCGCCGAGGCGCACGTGCTCGGACACGGGGGAGAGCGCGTCGTGCCCATCCCCGGCCTGCACCGGCTCCCCGGCAGCGAACCCGAACACGACACCGTCCTCGAACACGGCGACCTGGTCACCGCGGTCGACCTGCCCCACCTGCCCGCGGCCGCGCGGTCGGCCTACCGCAAGGTGCGCGACCGGGCCTCCTACGCGTTCGCGCTGGTGTCCGTGGCGGCCGTGCTCGACGTCGTGGACGGCACGGTCGTCGACGTGCGCATCGCCTTCGGAGGGCTGGCGCACGTGCCCTGGCGTGCCCACCGGGCGGAGGAGGCGCTGCTCGGCGGGCCGGCGACGGAGGAGGCGTTCCGCGACGCCGCCCGTGCCGAACTCGCCGACGCCCGAACCGGCCGTGACAACGCCTTCAAGGTCCCCATGGCCGTCAACACGCTCGCGTCCACGCTGCGCGGCCTCGCCGCCGAGGAGGCACGATGACCACCCCGCCGGCCACCCCCGCCGTCGGCCGGCCGCTGACCCGGCTGGAGGCCGAGGCCAAGGTCACCGGGCTGGCGCCCTACGCCGACGAGTACGCCTTCACCGACCCGCTGTACCTGGGCCCGGTCCTGTCCACCGTCGCCCGGGGCCGCGTCACGGAGGTGGACACCGCGCGCGCGGAGGCGCTCGCGGGGGTGCGCGCCGTCCTGACACCCGCCAACGCCGAAAGGCTCGCCGACACCGAGGACCGGGAGTTCGCCGTCCTCCAGACCGACGAGGTGGCCTTCCGGGGCCAGTTCGTGGCGGCCGTGCTCGCCGACACCCCGGAGACGGCCCGCGAGGCGGCCGGACTGGTGCGTGTCTCCTACGACGCGGTCCCGCACGACGTGACGCTGACCGCCGACCACCCGCTCCTGTACCGGCCCGACGGGGTCAACGCCGATCCCGACACGGACACCGAGCACGGCGACCCCGACGCCGCACTCGCCCGCGCCGCCGTCGTCGTGGACCGGACGTACCAGACCCCCATGGAGCACAACAACCCCATGGAGCCGCACACCACCGTGGCACTGTGGGACGAGGGGTCCGGCCGCCTCACGCTCCACGACTCCACCCAGGGCGCCCATCCCGTCCGGCGCACGATCGCCGGGGTGTTCGGACTCGCCCCGGAGCACGTCAGGGTGATCGCCCCGCACGTCGGGGGAGGTTTCGGGTCCAAGGGCTCGGCCCACGCCCACAACGTCCTCGCCGCCATGGCGGCCCGAGCCGTGCCGGGAAGGCCGGTCAGGTTCGCGCTGACCCGCCGGCAGATGTTCAGCCTGGTCGGCTACCGGACGCCCACCATCCAGAGACTGCGGCTCGGCGCCGACCTCGACGGCCGCCTGGAGGCCGTCGTGCACGAGGTCGTGGAGCAGACCTCGAAGGTCAAGGAGTTCGCCGAGCAGAGCGCGGTGTGCTCCCGGATGATGTACGCCGCCCCCCACCGCCGCACGTCGCACCGGCTGGCGCCGCTGGACGTGCCCATCCCGTTCTGGATGCGCGCCCCGGGCGAGGCGCCGGGGATGTACGCGCTGGAGTCGGCCATGGACGAACTGGCCCAGGCGTGCGGCGTGGACCCGGTGGAGCTGCGCCTGCGCAACGAACCCCCGGCCCATCCGGAGACGGGGGAGCCCTGGTCGGACCGGGCGCTCGTCCGGTGCCTGCGCGAGGGCGCCGAGCGCTTCGGCTGGGCCGGACGCGACCCCGCCCCGGGAACCCGTCGCGAGGGCGACTGGCTGGTGGGCACCGGCGTCGCCTCCGCCGTCTATCCGCACCTGGTGAACCCGGGGTCGGTGGCCGAGGTCCGGTACGGCGAGGACCACCTCTACCGGGTGGCCATCGGCGCCGCCGACATCGGTACCGGAGCTCTGACGGTCCTCACCCAGATCGCCGCGGACGCGCTGGGGCGCCCTCTGCGGGAGGTCCTCGTCGCGATCGGCGACACCGACCTGCCGGAGGCCTCCGTCGCCGGCGGCTCCAGTGGAACCACCTCCTGGGGGGCGGCCGTCGTCGCCGCGGCCCGGGCGTTCCGGGACGAGCACGGCGACGCCCCCGTGCCCGGCGCCCGCGCCCGCGGGACCACACCCGAGGACACCGCGACGCCCGGCTACGCCCAGTTCTCGTTCGGTGCGCACTTCACGGAGGTCCGGATCCACGCCGACACGGGGGAGATCAGGGTCCCGCGCATGCTGGGCCTGTTCTCGGTCGGCAGGGTCGTCAACCCGCGCATGGCGCGCTCACAACTCCTCGGGGGGATGGTCATGGGCCTGTCGATGGCGCTGCACGAACAGAGCGTGGTCGATCCCGCGTTCGGCCACGTGGTCAACGGCGACCTGGCCGGCTATCACATCGCCGCGCACGCGGACGTGGCCGGGCTGGAGGCCGACTGGCTGGAGGGCGACGATCCGCACGCGGGACCGCTGGGATCACGGGGCGCGGGGGAGATCGGCATCGTCGGTACGGCCGCGGCCATCGCGAACGCCGCCCACCACGCCACCGGCGTCCGGATCAGAGACCTACCTCTCACCCCGGACCGCTTCCTGCGCTGACCTGCACAAAAGGACCGATTCCCTCCCCGGGGCGGGTCCGGGCGGACGCGGGACCCGATTGGGACGCCCCTCGACGGGTAGCCAGGGGTCCGTGCACCGATACGGGGAGGGAACGCACATGGTGGAAGCAATGGCCCCGCCGTGGCCACTGGCGTGGAGCGTCGGCGTCTTCGTCCTGGTGGCCGCGGTGACCGTGGTGGCCAGCGTCCGGATGGCCACGCTCGGGGACGTGCTCGCGGACCGCACGGGGTGGGGGGAGGCGGTCTTCGGTGCGGTCTTCTTCGGCCTGGCCACGTCCCTGTCGGGGATCGTGATGACGGCGGTGAGCGCCGCGGCCGACCAGCCGGGGCTCGCCTACGGCAACGCTGTCGGGGGGATCGCCGCGCAGACCCTCGCGCTGGCGGTCGCCGACTTCTTCCACCGCCGCGCGAACCTGGAGCACGCGGCCGCCTCGTCGGCGAACCTGCTCTTCTGCTGCCTGCTGATCGGAATGCTGTCCCTGGTCCTGATGTCCGGCTTCGGCCCCGACGTGACGGTGCTGGGGGTGCACCCGGCGTCGGTCGTGCTCGTCGCCTTCTACGCGGGAGGGCTACGGCTGATCAACCACGAGGGCGCACATCCGATGTGGCGTGCCGTGCGCACGCGCGAGACGGTGGTGGACGTGCCCGCCGGCGCCGGGGGAGGCGCCGGCGGCGGTTCCGCGGAAGCCCCGGGACCGGACGCGCCGGGACCGGACGCCCCCGCGGATGAGCCGACAGGGGACACGGCTTCCCTGTGGGTGTCGTTCGCCCTGGTCGGCACCCTCGTGGCGGTGGGCGGGTGGGCCCTGGCCGAGGCCGCCGCCGTCATCGTGGATTCCACCGGTCTCAGCGCGGGCCTGGTGGGCGCGATCGCGATGGGTGCGGTCAACGCCCTGCCCGAGACGGTCGCGGCGATCGCGGCCGTCCGGCGCGGGGCGATGACGCTGGCGGTGGCGGCGATCATCGGAGGCAACAGCCTGGACGTCCTCAACCTGGCGGTGGGGGACGTCTTCTACCGGTCGGGGTCCCTGTACCACTTCGCGGGCGCCGACGAACTGTTCCTCACCTCCGGCGCACTGCTGATGACGGTGGTGCTCCTCGCCGGGCTCATCGTCCGCCAGGCACGGGGGTGGGGCCGGATCGGTTTCGAGGGCGTGCTGCTGATCGCCGTCTACGCGGGGATCGTCGCCGTGATGGCCCTCTGAGGCCGACGGTGACCGGGTGCCGGGAACGGGAGGTGACGCGGTCGCGGCAGCCCCGCGCCTTTCCTCGTGGTCGTGTACTCGTAGCGGGTTCGGGCGCCCGAACC
>NZ_JBHXQY010000130.1:0-14609 GCF_042716955.1 Nocardiopsis sp. NPDC058631
GTCCCGCCCGTGCCCGGCACGGGCGGGACCGGCGCCCCCGTGATGCGATGGCAGGTGGTGTTCCGCCGAGCTCGGCTTCGAACGCTCTGCGCAGCGTGCGCGAATGCCGCGTCAGCGGCGGACCTTGACCACCACCGTGCCCGCGACCTTGTCGTGCAGGCACTGGCGAAGCCTCTTGTCCCACAGCGGCCACAGGAGGTTGGGGAGCGACCAGGGCAGGATCAGGGTGAGCGCGTTGACGCCCGGTGCGTAGAGGAGCGCCCGCACGAGCGCGCGGCCTGCCTTGACCCTCCCGCTGCCGTCGGAGCGCACCACCCACAGGCCCAGCATGATCTTGCCGACCGACCGCCCCCACAGGCGCACCTGGAGCCACTCCAGCACGATGGCCAGCAGGAAGAAGTTGAAGATGACGACCACCATGAAGGTGGCCTCGCCGACTCCGCCGTCCATGTCGCCGCCGCCGGCGACCACGCTGACCCCGGTCCCCAGCAGCATCATCGCGTACCAGACGCAGCCGACGAAGAACGAGTCGACGAACCGTGCGACGAAGCGCATCCCCAGCTCGGCCCTGCCGACCTCGGGATGGTTCGGATTCCACTGCCCGGGGTCGGTGAGCGCCGGCGGGAGCCAGTGGTGCTGAGGCGGGTGGTACCCCGGATGGCCGTAGCCTGGGGCGTGGGCCTGGGGGTAGGGCGGCGGCGCGGGGTAGGCGGGCGCCTGCCACCCCGGCTGGGGCGCGCCGGGGTAGGGGGGCGCGGACTCCGGCTGACCGCCGACGTGCTGATAGGGGGGCTGCATGGCTCTCCTGCCGAGTGTTGTCAGGGGGTGTCCGTGTGTAGTGCCTCCACGGCGCGGCCGAGCGCGGTGCGGGAGCCGTCGGACGCGGTGGGGGCGGGTGCGGTTCGGGTGAGCCCCGGTTGCCCGGGAATCCCCGGAATCGCACCCGCACCCTACTCCCCTCCTCCGACACCACCGCGCGCCGACAGGGGCGCTCCCGACACGGAGGACCGGGGGACGATCCCGTGGGCGCGGCCCTGCCCGCGGTGTACGGCCTGGCGCCGTGACCGCGTCGGGCTTCTGTGGGCCTCGCCCAGGGAGTGTTCCTTGGAGGTTCTCGGGTCGGCGAGCGGCCGTTTGGGCGATCTCTCGCAAGGCGATGCGCGACGTTCGGCCTGGTCGTGCTCCACGAGCGCAGAGGCGCAGCGGGAGGAAGCCTGGCGGGCGCGAGCCCGGCAAGGACGCAAGAAACACGACCTAGCAGCGGAGCAGCCCGGCCGTGTCCTCGGGGGTGCGCACCACCGGTTCCAGGGGGCCCGGGGCCAACCCGGCCAGGGCCGAACGGTACCCCTCGGCACACTCCAGGTCGGTCAGGGCCGCGGACTCCGGGCCGCCGCCGCCCTCCCAGGAGAGCAGGGCCGCGTCGTCGTGGGGCGGGCTCACCAGGACCCTGCGCAGCCCGCCCGACAGCCCCAGGCCGGTCGCCTTGAGCAGGGCCTCCTTGCGCGCCCAGTACCGGAAGAAGGCACCGATCCGGTCGGCGGGCGCGAGCCGTTCCCAGACCGCGTGCTCGGGCGCGGCCAGCGTGTACCCCGCCAGCCCCTCCAGGTCGCGGGCCTCCGAGACCCGCTCGACGTCGACCCCGACGGGGACACCCCCGGTGACGGCGAGCACGACCCACTCACCCGAGTGGCTGACGGAGATCTCCCAGCCCTGGGCGGGGCCGGAGGGGTGCGGTTTGCCGTGCGGGGACCCGTCCCCGGGGTCGGCGCCGGTGCGTACCTTCTCCTCGCAGGAGCGGCAGCGCATGTCGAAGGTGACCTTCTCGGGCGGGCACCCCGCCCGGTCCGCCAGGACCAGACGGGCCATCGAACGGCCCAGGAGGTGCCGGTCGCGGTCGGCCTGGTGGCGGAAACGGGCGTTGCGGGCGCTCTCGTCCTCGTCCAGCAGGCGGAGCAGGCGGTCGTCGGCGGTGGAGGTGTGGGCCCACCAGACCTCGTAGGCCGGGGGCGCTGGGTCGAACGTCATGCTCCTCATTGTCACCCGAGTTTCCCCGGGTTGGGTGGTGTGAGGTCAACCCAAACCGGGAATTCGGTTATTGGCAGGTCAGCCCGTCCCCTGGGAGGCCCGAATGTCTGTCGTCGTGTTGTTCGGAGCGGGAGCGCTCATCGGTCTGGTCGCGCTGACGGCGGTCGTCGTCATCACCCTCGTGACGGAGAAGCCCGGGCCGGACCACCCCGTCGGCCGGGACCGGTCCGTACTCTAGAGCGGCGCGGGACCACGCCCGTGCGCGAGCACGGGTGAAGGTGGGTCACATGGCCGAGGAAAGCCGTCCGGCGTTCGCCGCCGAGCGACGGGAGCGCATTCTCGAACTCGTGCGCGCCAACGGCACCATGTCCCTGCGCGACATCGCCGTCAAGGTCCGCGCCTCGGAGGTCACCATCCGCCGCGACGTGCGGGCGCTGGAGGCCGAGGGGGTCGTGGACCGGCGCCGCGGCGGGGTCGCCCTGCCAGGCCGGATCGGCCACGAGCAGAGCTACTCCGGCAAGAGCGGCCAGTGCGCGGCCGAGAAGGCCGCCATCGCGGGTGCCGCCGCACGGCTGGTCCGCCCCGGCGACGCCGTCAGCATCGGCCCCGGCAGCACCGCGGAGGCCTTCGCCCGCCAGCTCCTCACCCGCAACGACCTGACCGTGGTCACCAACTCCCTGCGCGTGGCCGACGTCCTCGCCGATGCCGCGGGGGTCGAGGTGGTGGTCACAGGCGGCACCCTGCACGGGCCGATGCGGGCACTGGTCGGGGCTTCGGCGGAGGAGAGCCTGGCGGGGCTCCGCGTCAACCGGGCCTTCCTCTCCGGCAACGGGGTCAGCGCCGACCGCGGGCTGAGCACCCCCAACCCCGCCGTGGCCAGTGTGGACCGCGCTCTGGCGGCCTGCGCGGAGGAGACCATCGTCCTGGCCGACCACACCAAGATCGGTGCCGACACCATGGTGCCCACCGTCGCCTCGGAGGGGATCGCCCACCTGGTCACCGACAGCAGCGCCGACCCCGAGGTGCTGATGACCCTGGAGGAACTGGGCGCGCTCGTCCACGTGGCAGTGGTCGCCGACGAGCGGGGCCAGTGATGTGCGGCCCCGCTCCGGCGGGTCGGAGGGACCGCGTACCCTTCCGTTCACGCGCATTGCGCTGCCAGACCCGATGCGTGATCCTGGGCTCGCCCCCAGGCCGTCCGACCGCCGCCCACACGCAGGAGCCGCCGCGCATGCCCTCCCAGCCGACGCCCCAGCAGGTCCCGTCCGAACCGGTGCGCGTCACCCCCGAGCCGGTGGCCCTCCCCGAGCCCTGGGCGGCCTCGCGCCTGACGGTCGTCGTCCCCACCTACGACGAGGCGGACAACCTCCCCGTCCTGGTGGGGCAGCTGATGAGCCTGGACCTGCCCGCTCTGCGGGTCGTGGTCGTGGACGACAACTCCCCGGACGGCACCGGCGAGATCGCGGACAAGCTCGCCATCGAGCACGCCGGGCGGATCAGCGTTCTGCACCGCACCACCAAGGACGGCCTCGGCCGCGCCTACGTGGAGGGCATGACCCGGGCCCTGGAGGACGGCGCCGACTACGTCGTGCAGATGGACGCCGACCTCAGCCACCCCGTGGGTTACGTCCCGCAGCTCCTGGGCACCCTGCACTCCACCAACGCAGGCGTGGTCATCGGCAGCCGCTACGTCCCGGGGGGAAGCCTGTCGGAGCAGTGGGGGACGAGCCGGCGGATCCTCAGCGGCTGGGCCAACACCTACGTCAAGGCCGTGCTGTCCATCCCCGTCCGCGACGTCACCGCCGGGTTCAAGATCTGGCGGGCGTCGGCGCTGCGCGCCCTCGACCTGGCCGGTATCGAGAGCACCGGGTACGCCTTCCAGGTGGAGATGCACTACCGGGCCTACCGGCGCGGCCAGAAGATGATGGAGATCCCCATCCACTTCGAGGACCGCGTCGCCGGCCAGAGCAAGCTCGACGGCGCCGTCGCCCTGGAGGCGGCTCTGCGCCCGCTGCGCCTGCGCCGCGCGGAGCGCTCCCGGCGCTAGCTCCGGCCCGCCTTCCTTCCCATCCCCGGGGTGAACTGCGATCATCGAGGGACGACAGAGAAGGGAGAGGCATCGTGAGCGAGCCCTACGAAGTCGACTCCGACATGGGGGACGACCCCCAGGAGAGCGAGATCGCCGAGGCCCAGAGCCGCATGAACGCGGGGGACGAGGTCCGCGACTACTCCTTCGAGGACGACGACAGCCGAGGCGAGATCGGTATCGACGAGGAGGTCCGGGAAGAGCGTTCGAGCAGTCTGCCGACCGAGGACTGGCAGCTGGGCGAACCCCCCGCCGAGGACGAGGCCCTGGGCGAGGTGGACGAGGACGGGAGGCGGTTGCCGTGAGCGACCAGCCCTACGAAGTCGACCTGGACATGGGGGACGACCCGCAGGCCACCGAGGTCGCCGAGCGCGAGATGACCATCGAGCCCTTCGCGGACCACGTCAACCACACCTTCCGGGAGAGTGACAGCCCCGGTGACTGGGGCATCACCGAGGAGGTGCGGGCCGAACGGCGCGACATCGTCCCCCGGCAGAGGTGGGGCGGGTACCGCAGCGCCGAGGAGGAGGCCCTCAGCGTGGTCTCCGAGCCCGAGCCCGAGCCCGAGCCCGAGCCCGACGGCGGACCCGACTCCGCGTCCGGTCCCGACGCCTGACCCCGGGGTACCGCAGGGCCACCTTCCGCCGGGCCCGCCCGTAGACCCGGCCGTCTCCGGCGCCGCGCTCCTCAGGGCGAGGGCGCCCCCGGAGCCTGCCCGGGGTGGTCGGATATCTCCCCCGCGGTCGACCCCGGACACGAGCGCAGAGGCGGCCCCGACACGCCGCAGAACCGCAACGGCTGGTCGTCGGCGCGCGGCGCCACGGCACTGGCCTCCGCCGGCATCGCACCGCGCTCCGCCGCCTCGGACGCCTCGGGCATCCGTCCGCGGGGCAGCGCCAGCGCGCACAGCGCCGCCAGGACGCACAACCCCGCCAGTATCAGCATCGCCGGGCCGAACCCCTGGGCGATCTCCGAGGACGCGGCGCCGGCCCCCGGCCCCTCGCCGCCGGAGCCGCCGATCCCCGCCATGACGGGCACCGCGGCGACACCGATGAGCTGGGCGCCGCGCGCGAACGTGTTGTTCACCCCCGAGGCCAGCCCCGCGTGCCGTTCGGACACCGACGCCAGGACCGTCGCCGTCAGCGGCGCCACCGTCGTCGCCAGGCCCAGCGCCACCAGCAGGACCCCGGGGAGCACCCCGGTCAGGTAGGGCGCGTCCTGGCCCAGGCGGGACAGCAGCACGAAACCCGCGGCCAGCAGCAGCGGTCCCGCGACCAGTTGGGCGCGCGGGCCGATCCGGGCCGCGAGCCTGCCCGACCGGGCCGACAGGGCGAGCATCAGGACCGTGATCGGCAACGACGCCGCACCCGCCGCGACAGGGGAGTAGCCGCCCACCTCCTGGAGGTGGATGACCAGCAGGAACAGGAGCGGCCCCAGGGAACCGTAGATCAGCACCGTCGCCGCGTTCGTCACGCTGAACGCCGTGGAGGAGAAGATCCCCAGGGGCAGCATCGGGTTGGGCGTGCGCGCCTCCACGGCCACGAACGCGCCCAGGGCCAGCACACCGATCACCGCACCGGCCCATACGGCCGGAGTACCGCCCGCCGCGCCCCACTGGATCAGCGCGTACGTGATCCCGCCCAGCGCCACGACCCCCAGCAGCGCCCCGGGGTAGTCCAGCCTGCGGGGGGCCCGGGTGTCGCGCGACTCCGGCACCTTGAACCAGGCGATCGCCAGCACCGCCACTGCCATCGGCAGGTTGATGAGGAAGATGAGGCGCCAGTCGCCGATCTGCACCAGCCAGCCGCCCACGAACGGCCCCACCGCGGAGGCCACACCCGTCAGTCCCGACCACGCGCCGATCGCGCGGGCCCGGTCCTGTTCACGGAACCCCGCCTGGAGGATCGCCAGGCTCCCCGGGGTCAGCAGGGCCCCGCCCACCCCCTGCACCACGCGCCCCGTGATCAGCCACTCCAGGGTCGGCGCGAACGTGCACAGCGCCGAGGCCAGGGCGAACACGGCCACGCCCGCCATGAACAGCCGGACCCTGCCGAACCGGTCGGACAGGGAGCCGCTGAGCAGGATCAGCGCGGAGAGCGTCACCATGTAGCCGTTGACGATCCACTGCAACCCGGACAGCCCCGTGTCGAGGTCGCCTTGGATGGCGGGCAGCGCCACCGTCACCACCGTCGAGTCGAGGAAGGCCATCCCCGAGCCGAGCACGGTGGCGGTCAGCGTCCACCGGGCGGCCGGCGTCCCCCAGGCCACCCCGCCCTCTCCCCCGGCTACCACCTCCGACCCCCACCCCGCCCCCCCCCTCCGCCACTCGCGGGCGGGCCCCGCCCCGGCTGGGGGGGGCCCCGCGTCTGTTGTCCCCGTGTCGTGCGGGACGTGACCTGGTCCTACTCGCTGGCCAGGGCCCCGGTGATGGAGGTGCCGGCGGCCCTGCGTGCGGGCAGCACCGACGCCAGCAGACCGGCGAGCACGGCGACGGCGATGAACACCGCGATCTGTCCGGCCGGCACGGTGAGCACCATGTCGGGCAACGTCGCCGCACCCACGGCCCAGCCGAACACCACGCCCAGGACGATGCCGATCCCGGCGCCGATCAGGCACAGCAGGACCGCCTCCACGCTCAGCATCCGGCGCAGCTGTCCCTTGCCCAGGCCCAGGGCGCGCAGCAGCGCGGACTCGCGGGTGCGCTCCAGTACCGACAGCGCCATCGTGTTGGAGATGCCGAACACCGCGATGACGATCGCCAGGCCCAGCATCGCCGCGATGGTGTAGAAGGCGATGTCCATCATGTCCGAGAACTGGTCCTTCATCTCGGCGACCGACCTGACCTGCACGGTCGGGTGGTCCTCCACCGCCGTGTAGACGGCGTCGCGCACCTCGGCGGCGTCGGCGCCCTCGACCGCGCGGACGTGGATCATCTCGCTGTCGGTGGTGTCGGGGTACAGCGTGGCGAAGTCCTCCGTGGAGACGATCGCGCCCCACAGGGACTGGCCGTCCTCCAGGATCGCGGCGACCTCCAGGTCGACCTCGCCGTCCGGGGCCGGCAGGGTGAGGGTGTCGCCCACGCCCAGGCCTTCGGCGAACCTCTCGGAGATCAGTACCTCGCCGGGGCCGAAACCGGACAGTTCGCCCTCGACGGTCTCGCCGGTGATGTCGACCCCGAATTCGGCGCCGTCGTAGGTGCTGACGGGGAGCGCGTCCGTGGAGTCGCCCTCGTACCCCTCGGCCTCTCCTCCGCGCTGTGCGATCACCTTCTCCAGGAGCGGGTCGTCGGCGAGGGCGCGCTCGACCTCGGCGGGGACGAGGGGGGGACCGGGCGCCTCGGGCGCGGCGGCCTCGGTTGTCTCCTCCGCGCCCTCCTCCGGGGAGGGCGCGTCGGTTCCGGCCGCGGTGTCGCCGGCCGTGTCGCCCTCACCCTGCTCGGCGTCCTGGGAGCCCTCGGGAGGGGGCTCCACGGTGTCCTCGGCGGGGACCTCGTCGGAGGACGTGCCCCCTCCGGTGGCCTCGTCCAGGGAGAACTGTGCGGTGACCTCGTAGTCCACCGGGAACCGCTCGTCGAGCTTTTGCGTCATGGTGGTCTCCAAGGACGCGCTGACCACCGAGTAGCCGGTGATGAGCGTGGCCCCGACCGTCAACGCGATCATCGCGGTGGCCGCCCTGCGCGGGCTGCGGGTGGAGTTGTCCACCGCCAGCATGCTCGGCACACCCATCCTGCGCAGCGGGACACCGACCAGGCGGACGATGCCGCGCACCAGGAGCGGACCCAGCACCACCACGCCCACGAAGGCGATCAGCGCGGCGGCCGTCACGATGACCGCACCCGTCTCGCTCGGGTCGGACAGGCGCGTCAAGGCCACCAGGGCGGCCGAGGCCGCGAACATCAGGAACCCGAACGCGACGCGGATCCAGCCGGTGCCCTTCTCCAGCCCCCCCGCGGTCGCGCTGGTGCGCAGCGCGGCCAGCGGCGGGACCCGGGTGGCGCGGGTGGCCGGGACCAGGGCGGAGCCGACGGTCACCACGGTGCCGACCACCAGGCCCATGATCACGGCCAGGGGTGTGATCGCCACGGGGACGGAACCGCCCATGCCCAGCAGCGGACCGCCGAACGCCGCACCGGCCATGCCGATGCCCACACCCGCCAGGACGCCGAGGGCGGAGGCGACCAGCCCCACGACCAAGGACTCCGCGAGGACGGAGCGGAACACCTGGCCCCGCTTGGCGCCGACACAGCGCAGGAGGGCCATCTCCTTCTGGCGCTGGGCGATGAGGATGGCGAAGGTGTTGTAGATGACGATGCCGGCCACGAACATGGCGATGAAGGCGAACAGCATCAGCGCGGTCCGCATCAGCGCTGTGTCGCCGCCGACGGACTCGGCCATCTCCAGGCCGAAGGCCTCGCCGGTCAGCACCTGTGCGCGGTCGCCCAGCAGGGACGCGACGGCGTCGGCGGCCTCCTCGTCGGTGTGGCCCTCCGCGGCGAGCACGTCGATCTCGGTGTAGCCGGTCGCGCCGGTCATCTCCTCGACCGTGTCCGGGGAGAAGACGATCGCGCCGCCGAAGCTGTACGCGGTGTCCACACCGAAGTCGACCAGACCGGTGACGGTGAACTCGCGCTTCTCCTGCGCGGGGTCCAGGACCGTCACCGTGTCGCCGACCTCGAAACTGTTCTGCTCGGCGGTGGAAACCGCCAGGGCGAGCTCATCGGGGCCTTCGGGCAGTTCGCCCTCGTCCGGGGAGAACCGGTTGGTCTCACCGAGGGAGATCGCGGCGGGGGGCGTGATGCCGAACGCCCGGCCGTCACGGTCCAGGAGCACGGCCTGCCCGCTGACGGTGCCGTCGGCCTCGCCCACCTCGGGCAGGGCGCGGACGTCGTCCAACTGGTCCTCGGTCAGCGTCGGCCGCTCCACGGGCTCCTGCGGGTCCGCCTGCTCCTCCACGGTGGGGAGCGCGATCGCGTCGACACTGGTCGCGGAGCCCATGACGGACTTCTCGTAGTTGGCGTTCAGCGTGTCGGCGAACACCATCGTGCCGGAGACGAACATGACGCCGAGCAGGATGGCCATCACCGTCGTGACGTACCGGGACTTGTGCATCCGCAGCCCGGCGAGTGTGGTGCGCAGCATGGATCAGACCTCTTCCAGCTTCAGCAGCCGCGCGGAGACCAGTTCGGCGGTGGGCTCCAGCACCTCGTCCACCAGGTGGCCGTCGCGCAGGAACACCACGCGGTCGGCGTAGGAGGCGGCGACCGGGTCGTGGGTGACCATGACGATGGTCTGGTGCAGGTCGCGGGCGGACCCGCGCAGGAACGCCAGGATCTCGGAGCCCGAGCGCGAGTCCAGGTTGCCGGTGGGCTCGTCGGCGTAGACCACCTCGGGCGCGTTGAGCAGGGCACGGGCCACCGCCACGCGCTGCTGCTGACCGCCGGAGAGCTTCGCGGGCAGGTGGTGGAGCCGGTCGCGCAGGCCGACCACGTCGATGATGTGGTCGAAGCGCTCCTTGTCGACCGCCCGCTTGGCGATCTGGGAGGGCAGCAGGATGTTCTGCTCGGCGGTCAGCATCGGCAGCAGGTTGAACGACTGGAAGATGAACCCGATCCGGTCGCGGCGCAGCAGGGTCAGCTCGGCGTCGCGCAGACCGGTGATCTGGGTCCGGCCCAGGTGCACGGTGCCGGACGTGGCCACGTCCAGCCCGGCCAGGCAGTGCATCAGCGTGGACTTGCCGGAGCCGGAGGGGCCCATGATCGCGGTGAACGCGCCCCGGTGGAAGTCCACGTCGACGCCGGCCAGGGCGTGGACCTGGCTGTCACCCGTGTCGTAGGTCTTGGTGAGACCTCGCGCGACCACGACCGGTGGCGAGGTGACCGCGGGGTCGGGTTTCACAGTGGACTCGGTCACGGCAGACAGCTCCAGAAACGGTGGGGATGACGGATACGGGTGCTCGGTGTGCGGGCCGGGGGACCTGTGTCCGCCCCGGCACTCCACCACGCTAGGTCCGCGCGGGCGGCCGGGGCGTCCCCCGCTGGACCGATCCCGGGGTCGGCCAAAGGAAGGGTGCGCGGCGGGTCCGGGACTCCTTCGTCTGGCCGACCCACCGACTTTCGTCGGGGGCGGGTCCGTCACTTTCCGTGACATGTGCGCGACGCGTGTGTTCTGACCTGCGAAGACGCGGTCGTGCCGTGGGCGCGGCGGCGTGGTGCGCGGCAGGCCGGGCACGGGAGGCGGGCGGGGGCCCGCCGTAGAATCCGCACCATGAGGTCCTGGGTCAACGACAGAGGGCGGTCCGTCGGCGCCCGGTGGCAGGGCAACTGGCAGTGGTGGTGGGACAGGCGGCTGCGCATCGCCGACTGGTTCTACGCCGTGGGGACCCTGCCGTTCAGCCTGCTCTTCCAGATGGGCGGCAACGGGCTGGTCAGCGCCCCCCTCGCCACGGTGTCCAACAGCCTCGCGCGCTCCGGGGACACGGGTGCGGCGTTCGCGGTGCTCGGCCTCGCGTTCCTCCTCGCCCTGGTCCCGACCCTCGTGGCGGCCGTCGCCATCCTGTTCCGGCGCACCCGGCCCAGGTGGCTGCTCCTGATCGCGGTCGTCCTGTTGGGGTGCTTCGGCAACTTCGTCCCGGCGGCGATCGCCGTCTACTCGTACGCGGTCTACTCCAACGACCGCAGGCTCGTCGCCGCGTGGTTCGGCCTGATGTGCCTGGCGGCAGGCGGGGGATACGGGACCAGCGGCGTCACGTACGTGATCGCCGTGGTCTTCTTCCTCGTCGTCCCGGTGACGGCGGGCCTGTGGATCGGTACCAGGCGCCAGCTCGTCGACCGGCTCCAGGAGCGGGCCGAACGCCTCGAACGCGAACAGCACCTGATGGCGGAGCAGGCCCTGACGACCGAGCGCACCCGTATCGCGCGGGAGATGCACGACGTGGTCGCCCACAGGGTCAGCCTCATGGTGCTGCACGCGGGCGGGCTGGAGGTCTCCTCGGAGGACTCCCGGACGGTGGAGGCCGCGGGGCTGATCCGTACCACGGGCCGGGAGGCACTGTCCGAGCTGCGCGGAATCCTCGGGGTGCTGCGCGACGAGACGACCACCGCCGCGCCCACGGCGCCCCAGCCCGTCCTGGCGGACCTGGACCGGCTGGTCGGGGAGTGGAGCACGGCGGGGATGGTCATCCGCAGGGAGGAGACCGGCCAGGTGCGCCCCCTGGCGCCGGGGGTCGAGCGCACCGCCTACCGGATCATCCAGGAGGGGCTGACCAACGCGGCCAAACACGCACCCGGTGCGGAGGTCGCCGTGCGCCTGCACCACGGCCCCCACCAGGTGGAGGTGGAGGTGGTCAACGAGCCCGCGCCCGCGCCGACGGCGCCCATGCCCCGGAGCGGGTTCGGGCTGACCGGTCTGCACGAACGGGTGGTGTTGGCCGGGGGCAGCCTCAGCGCCGGGGTGTGCCCCGACGGGGGATGGCGGTTGCGCGCTATCTTGCGAACCGACGGTCTGCCGGTCGAGGACGGCTCCGGCCCGGCCCAAGACGGGGCCTGACCGCCCTGGAGGACGGCCGGGCGGTCGGTGGCCGTCGTCGTCCTTGCACACGAACACGAGAGGGCCCGCACGGTGATCCGCACGCTCCTGGTCGATGACGAACTCCTGGTCAGGTCCGGGCTACGGATGATCTTGGACTCCGCGCCCGACATCGAGGTCGTGGGGGAGGGGGGAGACGGGGAGGAGGCCGTGCGCCTGGCGGAGGAGCTCCGCCCGGACGTGGTGCTCCTGGACATCCGCATGCCCGGCACCGACGGGATCACCGCGGCAGGCCGCCTCACGGCGCTGCCCGAACCGCCCCGGGTGGTGCTGCTGACCACCTTCGACCTGGACGAGTACGTACACAGCGCCCTGCGGGCGGGGGTGGTGGGGTTCCTGCTCAAGGACACCCCGCCGCGCGACCTCATCGCGGCGGTGCGCACCGTGCACGAGGGCCACGCCATGCTCGCCCCCAGCGTCACCAAGCGCATGCTCGAACGCTTCGCGTCGCCCGCGCCGGCCGACTCGGCCGCGGGGCGGGCGGAGGCGGCCCGTCGCCTGTCGGTGCTGAGCGAGCGGGAGCGGGCGGTGCTGGTGGCGGTCGCCCAGGGCATGTCCAACGCCGAGGCCGGCCGCGACCTGGGGATGCGCGAGGCCACGGTCAAGGCGCACGTCAGCCGCATCCTGGCCAAGATGGGCATGTCCAACCGGGTGCAGGCCGCCATTCTCGCCCACGAGGCGGGCTGGGCGTAGCGGGAGGAGCGGCCGGGACCGGAAGCGCCGCCGGTGCGACGCGAGGGGCCCTGCCCCGACGGCCTCGCCCCGACGACCCTCTCCTGGCGGGCGTCCGGACACGCCGGTCCGGGAGCACGGCGCAGGCGCGGCCCCACCCCTATGGCCTTCACCACACCAGGCGCCGGGGCCCCGCACCGGCGCCACCGCGGTTCCCGTGCGGGGAGCGGCACAGGGAGGAAGGGGCGCGGCGGCACGGTCCGACCCCGCCGCGACGACGGCCTGTGCGGCCCACCGGCGCGCACCCCGCGCTCCCCGCGCTCCCCGCGTGGCGCCGACGCCCCCGGCCACTCAGGGGCTTCGGAGCGCCGGCGCCGCACGAGTGGCCGTTTTGCGGGGTTCCGTCGGCTTCGGTGAGGTATGGGGAGGGATGCCGTTCTCCGCCTCGGTTGCGTCTACCGGTCGGTAGCTCGGTACGCTGCAATGCGATCCCACCCCTGGAACACCACGTCGTGGCTGATCACAGCAGCCGCAGGAGAAGAGGAGCCCCTATGTCGCGCTCGGTACTGGTCACCGGCGGCAACCGCGGAATCGGCCTGGCCATCGCTCGTGAGCTGGCAGCGGGTGGAGACGCCGTCGCGGTGACCTACCGTTCCGGCGAGCCCCCGGAGGGCCTGCTCGGTGTCCGCTGCGACATCACCGACTCCGCCCAGGTGGACGCCGCCTTCAAGGAGGTCGAGGAGGCCCAGGGCCCCGTCGAGGTGCTCGTCGCCAACGCCGGCATCACCAAGGACCAGCTTCTGGCCCTGATGAGCGAGGACGACTTCTCGTCCGTCCTGGACACCAACCTGACCGGTTCGTTCCGCGTCGCCAAGCGCGCGGTGCGCGGCATGATGCGCAAGCGCTCCGGCCGCATCATCCTGATCTCCTCGGTGGTGGGCCTCCTGGGCTCCGGTGGGCAGGTCAACTACGCCGCGTCCAAGGCCGGCCTGGTCGGATTCGGCCGCTCCCTCGCCCGCGAGCTCGGTTCGCGCAACATCACGGTCAACGTCGTCGCGCCCGGCTTCGTCGGGACCGACATGACCACGGCCCTGAGCGAGGACCGCCAGGCGGAGATCAAGAAGAACATCCCGCTGGGGCGCCTCGGCTCCCCCGAGGACATCGCCCGCACCGTGGGCTTCCTCGCCGGGCCGGGCGGGGAGTACATCACCGGTGCCGTCATCCCCGTCGACGGCGGCCTGGGCATGGGGCACTGACCGGCCCCGGCCGCACGCCCTCCCCTCAGCCCGCACCCGCCGGAATCCCCTTCCGCGACAGCAAGACAGGACGGACCACCCGAACCATGGGAATCCTCGAAGGTAAGCGCATCCTCGTCACCGGGGTGCTCACCGACTCCTCCATCGCCTTCCACGTGGCGCGCATCGCCCAGGAGCAGGGCGCCACGGTCGTGCTCACCGGCTACGGCCGGATGAGCCTGGTGGAGCGCATCGCCAAGCGCCTGCCCGAGACGCCCCCGGTCCTGGAGCTCGACGTCACCGACGACGAGCAGCTCGGCAGCCTCGCGGCCCGCGTGGGCGAGCACGTGGACGGTCTGGACGGCATCGTCCACTCCATCGGCTTCACCCCGCAGGACGCCCTGGGCGGCAACTTCCTCAACACCGAGTGGGCGGACGTGGCCGTCGCCATGCACACGTCCACGTTCTCCCTGAAGTCCCTCACCACCTCCCTGATGCCGCTGATGGGCAACGGCGGCTCGGTCGTGGCCCTCGACTTCGACAACAGCGTGTCCTACCCCACCTACGACTGGATGGGCGTCGCGAAGTCCGCTCTCACCTCCACCGCGCGCTACCTGGCCCGCTACCTCGGCGACCAGGACGTCCGGGTCAACCTGGTCTCCGCCGGTCCGCTCAGCACGATGGCCGCGCGCAGCATCCCCGGGTTCGCCGAGCTGGCCAAGAACTGGCCGGACCGCGCCCCGCTGGGCTGGGACATCACCGACCCCGAGCCCGCGGCCAAGGCCGTCGTGGCCCTGCTCTCCGACTGGTTCCCGGCCACGACCGGTGAGATCGTCCACGTCGACGGCGGCTTCCACTCCACCGGAGCCTGACCCCGACCACCGGGGGGCCGCACGTGCGTGCGGTAGGTTGGCGGGGGGGGGGGCCCCCCCCGGGGGCCCGCCCCGGGCCGGGGGGGGGGGCGCGCCGGGGGGGGGACCGAGGGGGAGTGAAAATAAAAAACAAACC
>NZ_JBHXQY010000131.1:0-14516 GCF_042716955.1 Nocardiopsis sp. NPDC058631
GTCAGCCCGGGTCTGGCTGTCCAAGCGTGGTCGGCGCAGCGAGAGGCAGCCTGGCGGTTGCGAGCCCGGAATGATCCGCGGAACACGGCCTAGGAGCATCGACAACGGCCAGGAACACCTGCGGGAGATCGGCACTACTCTTGCCGCTTCGGCACCGCGGGGGTGGATCTCGACCGAAGCCCGCATGTCAGCGGTCGGACACGTCGGGCAGTGCCTGGTCTACGTGACCATCGAGGGGCAGAGCCAGACCCGAGTCACCACACCGGGCAGACTCTCGGGACACTTCATGCGCCTCCGGAGGTTGATGTACCTCGAAGGAAAGGGAACCTGGTACACAGCGACCTTCTACCTGCAGAAGTCGGGGGCCTTCGACGTCGACTACGACTACGACGCCGAACCGAATTTTCTCGCCCCCGGACCCGGACCCGGCGAGTACGAAATCGACCACCGGCACTTCCCTCGCGATGAGGAGAACGTGCCCGGGTGGTTGCGCCGGAAACTCCGGAAAGCAGAACAGGGCTGAGAGGACCCATCACACCTCGGGGTCCGAGGGAACACACAGAATGCTGTAGGCCGACCGGAGGCAGCAGGGATTTCGGGCCGGCGCGAGCCCGGAAAGGTGGGCAGACCCGCCCCTTCCCGCCGCGATCGTGTACTTGTGGCGAGTTCGTGCGTCGACGTCGTCTACAAGTACACGATCATCCAGGTCGAAATCCCTCATGTCGCACCGGCAACATTTCCGGTCGGCGCACTACATCAGCGCCGCCACGACCACCTGCCGGTCCGCGAACCGGGCGCGCAGGCGCGGGCTTCCCCCGGGCTCCACGTCCAGCACGTGCGGGAGCAGCACCCGCCGGCCCTGATCCGGTCCGGTACCGGTGTCACCAGTACCGGCCTCACCGGTACCGGCCTCCCTGGAGATGAGGACCTCCTGCGGCCTGTGGCCCACGACGCGGCCGTCCTCGTGGATCTCCAGCTCCGCCTGTTCCTGCTCGCCTGCCAGAGCCCGCCGGAAACACGCGAGCGCAACCTCGTCGTGGGTGCCGTCGTAGACCCAGCGTGTGCCCAGGACGGAGTGCTCCAGGGTGCCGACGAGGTGCTCCTCGTGACCGGTCAGGGGTGCGCCGCGGTAGGCCAGCGGCACGTGGAGCAGACGTTCCCCGCGCCGGATCAGGAACGCCTCCACCCCGACCTCTCCCTCGGGGTCGTCGAACCTGTACGCGCCCAGCACCTCGTCGGTCCCCCGGCCCGCCCACGGCCGGCCGTCCAGCCAGGCCCCGATCAGGACCGGTTTGCTCGGTGTGAGGGTTGCCCTGTGAATGATCGCCATGGGCACCAGTATCCGGCAAGGTCTCCGGTGGAGCGGGTGCGGGCCGATCCGGGTCGACGCGGCGCCCGCTGCAGGATCAGGCCCCCGGCCCCGGCGCCCCTGCACCCGGTTCACGGAGCGCTCGCACGGGGTCCGCGCTCCCCGCAGCGGCACCCGGGGACGCGGGAACCCCGAGCGCGAGGAGCGCGGTGTCGTCGTCGAGGCCCTCGCCGAAGCTCCTGAGCAGCTCACCCAGGGCGGCGATCATCTCGGAGGGGCTGGAGGGGGCGTGGTCGGCGGCGAAGGCGAGGAGGGCGTCCTCGCCGTACAGGCCGTCGAGCCGGGGCCCCGTGCGGGCCTCCGTCAGGCCGTCGGTGTAGAGCAGGAGGGTGTCGCCGGGAGCCAGGGTGGTCCCGGCCGAGGCGAACTCGGCTCCGGGCAGCACGCCGACGAGCATCCCTCCGGGGGTGTTCAGGAGGTCGACCCGGCCGTCGGCTCGCAGGACCATGGCCGGGGGGTGGCCGCCCGAGGCCAGCCGGACCCGGGCGGATCCGCCGTCGCCGCCGGGTTCGAGGACACCGAAGACGACGGTGCAGTAGCGGGGCTCCTCCTCCTGGGCGTGGCCCTCCAGGAGGACGGTGTTCAGCGTGTTCAGGGCCTCGGCGGGCTCGGACGTGTGCAGGGCGGCGGCGCGCAGGGCGTACCGGGCCCGGGAGGTCAGGGTCGCGGCCTCGGGGCCCTTGCCGCGCACGTCACCGAGGAAGAACGCCCAGCGCGCCTCGTCCAGGCGGAAGAGGTCGTAGAAGTCACCGCTCAACTGGTGGGGAGAGGCCGGGTGGTAGGAGGAGTCCGCCTCCATGCCCGGCACGTCGGGCAGGTTGTCGGGCAGCAGGGCCCGGTGCAGGACGGCGAGCGCGTCCTGAAGGTGGGCCCGGTCGGTCTCGGCCTGCCGGCGCGCCTGCTCGGCCTCGGTGCGGGCCCGTTCGGCCTCCTTGCGGCGGTGCAGGAGTTCTTCCTCGTAGGCGCGGCGCTCGGTGGCGTCGAAGACGTTGGTGTGGATCAGCAGCGGCTCGCCCCCGCTGTCGTGCTTGACGACGGAGGAGACCAGCACGGGGAGTCGGGTGCCATCGGCAACCCTCATCTCCAGGGCGATACCGCTGATCTGGCCCCGCAGGTACAGCAGCGGCGCGAAGTGCGTCTCGTGGTAGAGCCTGCCGCCCACGGTGAGGAGGTCGCTGAAGCGCATGCGGTCCACCACGGCGTCGCGCTCCAGTCCGAGCCACTCCAGCAGCGTGGCGTTGATCCGGACGATCGTGCCGTCCATGAGCGTGGACAGGTACCCGCAGGGCGCGAACTCGTAGAGTTCCTCCGCGCCCTGCTCCAGCAGCGCGCTGACAGCAGGATCGGCCCGGCCACGGCTCCTGGAAGGTTCGGGTGTCTCGTTCACGCCGTGCGCCGCAGGGTCTGCAGGAACTCCAGCATCGCCTCCGCGGTGGCCTGTGGTGCGCTCAACTGCGGGCAGTGGCCGGTGGCGTCCAGGGTGACCAGTCGGGAGGAGGGGATCGTCTCGTGGACGAAGGCGCCGACCTCGCGGGGGGCCAGAAGGTCCTGGGAGCTTTCCAGGACCAGGGTCGGGATGTCCACGCCCTTCAGGTCCGCGCGGTTGTCGGACAGGAAGGTGGTACGGGCGAAGACCCGGGCGACGCGGGGGTCGGTGGCGCAGAAGTTGTCGACCAGCTCCTGCCCCAGCTCGGGCCGCTCGGGGTTGCCCATGATCATCGGCGCCATGACCGACGACCAGCCCAGGTAGTTGGACTCCAGCGAGTCCAGCAGTTCGTGGATGTCCTGTGGGCTGAAGCCGCCGCGATAGTCCCCGTCGTCGATGTAGCGAGGTGAGGGGGTCACCATCACCAGGGCCCCGATGCGCTCCGGCGCCGCCCGGGCTGCCAGGACACCGACCATGGCGCTGACCGAGTGGCCCACGAACACCGCCCCTTCGAGGTCCAGCCCCCCGCACACCTCCACCACGTCCTGGGCGTAGCCCTCCAGCGAGGAGTACCTCTCCTCGCTCCAGGAGGACATGTCCGACCCGCCGGAGCCGACGTAGTCGAAGAGCACCACCCGGTACCGCTCGGCCAGGGCCGGCACGACCAGGCGCCACATGTTCTGGTCACAGCCGAACCCGTGGGCGAGGACCACCGTGGGCCCCTCGTCCGTCCCGGTGATCGTCACGTTGTTCCTGCGGAGGACGTCCACCCCGGACACCCCTTCACCTGGTCCAGTACACCCGAAAAAGATATCTGACCCCATCAGACCATGTTTGTTGCCGAATCCGGTGGGTCCGGTTCCCGAGGGGTGGTGCGGTTTCCCACGTCGGCGCCGGGCTCGGGTTCGGGTTCGGTGGCCGTCCCTGCCGGGGGACGCGAGGCCGTGGAGTCGGGTGGGGCGGGCGGGCGTGGCGGTCCCCGGGCGCGGCCTGCTCCGCCCACGGTTCCGGGGGCTGGTTCGCCGGTGACTGGGGGGACAACTTCACCTCGTACTGGGGTGACTCCATGGCAGGGCTCGGGGCCATGACCGGCTTCTACAACCCCCAGACCGGGGAGATGGTGAACAGCCCCGGAGAGTGGAAGGAAACCGCCAAGGGCGCCTGGGGCGACGCGATCCACGGTTTCTTCCCGTGGACCGAGCTGGGAGACCGTCCCGGCTACGTGTTCGGCACCGTTCTGACCAACGTCGGCATGATCGTGGGCGACGCGGCGTTGAGCGCCACCGGTGTCGGAGCGGTGGTGGGTGTGCCCATGATCGGCGCCCGGGTGTCGCGCATCCTGGGCGGCGCCGGAACCGGCGACGGCCCCATCAGCGGAGGCATCGACGCAGGCGGCTCCGAGGGTGCCGACGGCTCCTCCAGCAATGCGAACAACGGGTCCAACTCCGCTCTCAGACCTGACGGCACCCACCCGGACGCGCCCACCGCACCGGACAACATCCAGCACAACGGAACTGACATCCCAGCCGGGGTCGGGGGCATGCACGAGGCCCTGGGCGAGCTGGAGGCCCATCAGAACCAGGCGCCGCGGTCGGACCCGATACCGGACTCCCCCACCCCATCTACCGAGCCCGTCACCCCCGAGAGCCACGCCCCGGAAAGTCCGGTGTCCGACGGAGAGGGTTCCGGTTCGCAGGACGCCGACGCTCCCGGTCAGCGAGCGGACGAGGGTGCGCAGCGCGATCCCACGACCGAAGAGGTCGACACTGCCTTCGCTGAGATCGCGCGGCGCAACGAGGACCTCGCCGACGACATGGACACCGCCGACGGGGGTCGGATGGCCGGACTCGACGGCGAGGCGCCCTGGACCATCGATGCCCTGGAGAACAGCGGCTCCACCGGCCGAGGCGACGGTCCCGACGGCAACGAGAACTCCCGGGTCCCGGTCACCCCCGACGGTATGGAGATGCACGCCGACGGCACCGTCAGCAACAGCGCCGACGGCGACGGGCCACGGCTCGACGCGGACAGCGACCCGGTCACCGTGCGCGAGGACGCGAACCCGAGTACAGGGGACCCCTCTTCGGGTGGGCCTCCAAGTCCCCCAGGCCACCTGGTCCTTCTGACCCCGACCTTCCCGCTCCCGACGGTGACAACTCGGAGGCAGAGTGGCCGAACGATAGTCAGAACGATTCTCAAAACCAAGGCGAACCAGAAGACGAGAAAGATCCCGATCTTCTCAACTCAAGGCCAGGGTATGGCTATTACCTGAATACACTCGACTTCGTCAATATTGGCCACCGAGACGTTTCAGGGAGCTATGTCGATGAGTCAGGCAATCGGTTCGTCGATGCACCACAGTCACCCGAAGCCGCTGACACCTACCGCCGGATTCGGGAGTCACCGGAGTCCACACGCGACATCCAGAGAAACACGGGATATGACCTCAGTATTCTCGACCAGATGAGAGAGCACCTGTTCCAACGGGAACACGTGATTGCCGGGCCACCGACCGGAGCTCTTCGTGACGGGCACTTTGCACCCATGAACCACATAGCCGAACTCTGGCAACTCGCGGAATCCGGCGAAATCAACCTCCCCGAGAATCAAGGAAAAGCAGAACATTTTCATCGTCTTGTTGCACACGAGCATGTCGAGAGCCGCCTCATGGAAGCGGGCATGCCCTACAGGGCTCACGGACCTGAGATGTGGGGCGATGGGGTCTATTTTCCTCGCCGCGATCAGCACGGCGCCCACGACATAGCCCCCCTCGAGTACAACTATGAAATTTGAGGAACTGAATTGAACGACTACGCCTCCACACTGACCGAACGCCTGGCCCGCGCCAATTGGCACGGGGACTTCAACCACACACGATCCCGAGTAGCTCTAATGAAGGAGTATCTTCGACGCGCAGCCCTGTGGTCACACAAACTTCGCGCCAAGCAATGGCCTTTTTTTGACGCGGCCGCGCTGGTAAACTCGAATGTGCGCGCCAGCGAGAAACTTACTTCCGAGATCACGAAAAAGAAGGAAATAATCCATCAGTTCCCTCTGGTCATGGACACCTGTGTCTGGGCGCTTCATTTCAGCGTACTGCGAGACTCAGGGGAAACCCTGCCAGATCTGCCGGACATGTTTGAGCCGCTGATCGTATTCTATGAGCGCGGAGGAGGCTTCGGTATCGACACCACCGGGATGATTCAGGTGGACTACGCGGCCATGAAGCCAGGATCTCCTGCTAGCCGTTGGAACGAGAAACCAAAAACATCCATCGATTCAGAAGCATTGGATCTTCTAGACCGGTAAACCCTGACACCCAGCAGATCCACCCAGCAAAAAATCTTGCATGGAAGCTCCACGTCCCTGTTGATGAGATCCCCGAAAGCCACAGCCACGTGGACGTGGTTGGTCGAGCACAATGAGGGTTCGAATGCACTGGAGGTGGGCTGCACTGCCGCGACGTCGATAGCGCAGGTTCTCCAGGCCAGCGATCTGCTGTACCTCGACAGTGTGGACGTGGAGTGGTTCCGGTACGGGATCGGGCACACCGGCTACCGGTCCCGGATCCTTCACTGTCGAGAGCTCACCGCCGCTGCCCTGGCGGACAGGGTTCGCGGCTCCCAGCCTGTAAGCCGACCGGAAGCCCATCCGGAGACACTGCTTCTTCTCGGCCCCGGAAACTGGATCACATCCGACGGAAGCAGGAGAGGTGAACCCGAACTCGTGAGCGTCTCCGTCGATGTCGCTGACGAGGACACCATGGTCGAGCTGAGCGTTCACCACGACATCTGGGCGGAGAACGGTTTCTTCGGACGCCCCCATCCCGAGGTCCATGACGGCAATGCCCCTCGCCTGGCGCGGGCTCTGAGAGCCCTCGAAGTAATGCTCGGGAGCGAGACCGAAAAGGGGGAAGCAACCTATTTCGGCACAGCTTTCCACTACGGCGTGGCCGCACCGCGCGGCGGCTCGGAGATGACAGGGCTCGACGTGACCGATCGTCGCTGACACGAGGAACCCCATGACACATGACGTGGTCGCCCTGCTCGAGAGGGCACCCACCCTCCGCGGCATGACCAGGGCCCTGTCCCAGGCGGGACCGAAGCTTGGGGTGCGTGCCGTCGCCGGGGGCGCTGGTCGTCCAGGACCGCCCGGTGGTGCCGCTCTCCACTCGGACGGTGACTCCCGAGTCGAGCGCACCGGAGCTGCAATGTCGACCTACGGCGCCAAGACGAGATCAGGACAGTAGGAACATGGGAATACTTGAAGAAAAAAGAAATATAATGGAAGAAATCCTCTGCCAATTTCGAATCGGCACCGAAAGTTGCAATCCGGAGAATGTTGAGCAGGGAATCGTTCTCGCAGTATCTTTGCACGCAGGAGGTGGACTCGACCCCCTCCCGAGTGAAGAGAAAGAAGCATTCAGGTCTCGTGTAGCGTATCTGCTGAAATCAGAAAGGAATTTCAACTCACTGATCAGCTACATGAGCCAGTGTGAACACTACTCGCGAATGAGTAAGCTAGACGGGTTCAAAAGATCTTGCCAGATAAGGAGCAACCTCCAGATACTCAATGATGAGTTCGTTCCGCTGAATGATGTCCTCAGCCCGGCCGACCTGGAAACCCTCGACGACGCTGAAGACACGTACCGAGAGAACGCGGACGACATTCCGCCCGTCCCTGAGGAGGAGATACCTGCGTGGATTCCTGACTCGCACTGGTGGTGGCGTGTCCCAATACGCAAGGACATGAGTCAACAGGAGATCGACGAAAGACTCCATTACGACTGGAACGACGGGCTGGAGTCCTGAGGAATTCCGATCGCACGCCGGAGGAGATCGCAGCAGAACGTGTCCTCGCTGATCCCGGCTTCGCGCAGCGGCGCTCGAACAAGGACCTGGCCGCAGTCGCGGCGCTGGGGCGCACCGATACCCAGGTCGACCCCCTCGCCGTCGCCGTCGCCCTGTTCAGTGAAGGAAATCATCACGCTCACGGTCGGACACCCACCGGGCGAGGAGCCCGACCGGCCGGTGCTGTCCGCTCTGGTGGAGGAGTTCACCTCGCGAGGGGTCCTCCAGACGATGAGTGCGCACAGGCGTACCGGACGGCCGGATCTGGGAACGGTGGTGACGCGCGCGTCGGGTCGGGCGGGACGGCCACCGGGTCGGCGGGCACGAGCGCACCTTCGACGGTGTCGTCGGGGCACAGAATGAGGTGTCGGCTCTGGTCTGTCCGAGCACACGGGGCTTGCATGGAACGCACCGCGTCGCAGCTCCGCCACCGAAGGGTTTCCAGGCCGGTTACCGTCGGGGCATGGTGATCCCCAGCGACGAAGAGATCCGCGCACTGCACGAACGGTACGCCCCCACGCGGAAGGCGTTCGCCCTCGTCCACACACACTGCGAGATCGTGTGCGCGATCGCCGAGCAGCTCATCGACCGCTCGGACCTCGCACTGGACCGCGACCTGGTCCGGGCGGGGTGCCTGCTGCACGACATCGGGGTCTACCGCCTGTACGACTCCTCCGGCCGGCTCGACCACGCGCGCTATGTGAGCCACGGAGTGCTCGGCCACGAAATCCTCGCCCTGGAGGGGCTGCCCGAGGCCCTGTGCCGTTTCTGCTCGCACCACACCGGCGTGGGCCTGACCCGCGAGGACATCCGCGATCAGGGACTGCCCGTCCCGGAGGCGGACTACCTGGCCGAGTCGGCCGAGGAGGAGCTGGTGATGTACGCGGACAAGTTCCACAGCAAACGGAACCCACCGGTGTTCGTCTCCGCCGACTCCTACGCCGTTTCCGTCGCCCGCTTCGGCGAGGACAAGGTGACCCGTTTCAAGGAGCTGCGGGCACGCTTTGGCACACCCGACCTGGCCCCGCTCGCGTCCGAACACGGCCACGCCCTGGTGTGAACCTCCTCGGCGCTGCGGTGGGCCAGTACACACCGCGGTCACCAGGCAGGCCTGTTCGAAGGCTGGATCGGGGATCCCCTCCTCCTCGCGGAGCAGCCCACGGGCCAATCGGGCCAGCGCCGGGCCCCGGGAGTCGTCCGCGCTGGTCCAGGCACCGTGACCAAGGAGCCGGATCACCACACGAGTGACCAGGAGCCGCGCCGGGAAGGGGGAACGCAAGGGACCCGTCATCAGGGAAGTAGGTGTCTACCAGACGCCCAGCCTCCCAGCGCAAGTGCTCTTTCTGCCGATCGATGTCGGAGCGGTCCTCACGGTCTCCTCGGTCCTTCCCTGCGGGCTCCTCTGAGGCGTCCTCCTCCTCGGCCTCTCGTTCCCCGGCCAGGCTCCATCGTTCCTCCCACTCGGCAGAGCCATCCCTGGCGGGGGCATGACGGCCGAACATACTCACCGTCAGCAGTACGCCAAAGGTCCTCCTCTTCGAGCCGTGTAACTCGCGTGTGATCGCTCAGCACGTGCGTTTCGGAGCCGTGGGCCAGACGCTGTTCACCGGTCTGGGCTGGTTGTGAATCCGCCCCAGGCCGAGGTTGGCCTCGGCGATACTCCTGTCGTGCCTCCACCGCACACGGGAGAGCGAGAACCGGTTGTTCCCCGTGTTCTCGGACTTTCAGTGGTGCGCGCTCGGCGCGCAGTAGTGGGCCGCTTCCCCTCCACCCACCGGATTCGGGCGGCGCGGAACCACCGCGCGTTCGGCCTTGTCCCCGAGCGGCCCCGGAAGCGAGGTTCCGAAGCGGTTCGGCCGAAGCGCGCGGCCCCTCCCCGGACACAGTCCGGCCGTCCCCGGCCGGGTTCCGAAGCACCGGGAACGGTACGGTGGATAGGAAACAATCACTGAGGTTTTCTCATCGAAGGTCATTTCCACTGCCCGTTGAGGACAAGAGCCGCACGGGCGATGTCTCCGATCCGGCTCGGGCTGAGCGTGACGTACTTCGGCGTCCGCCAGCGCTCCTTGAGCTCGGCGGCGGTGCGCTCACCGAGCGCACGAACGTGCCGCAACAGCGCGTTATACATACGTGTGTCCACGTGCAGAGCCCCTTCGCCCTGGCCCGTAGGGCGCTTGATAGGGGTGTGCACGCCGATACCGGCGCCTTGGTAGCCCTTATCGGCCAGGGCGGGCAGGGCGTGGATGCGGGCGGCGGTGATGTCGGGGGTGGATCCGGGCTCGTTGGCGGAGACCCACAGCGGGGTGCCGTCCGGTGCGGACAGGAACTGAATGTTGCCACCGAAGGCCTTGTGTTTTTGGCTGAACCACAGATCGTTGCCGTTCTCGCGGACGCCCGCGAGGCGGTCGGAGGCGATCAGCGTGCCGTCCAGGACTACGCGCGCCATCCCTGCGTTGTGACAGCTGGCCAAGACTTCGTGCAGGTTGGGGGCCCGGTCTGCGAGGACGTCGATGCCTTCGTGCAGGTAGCGGTAGCCGGTGGCCTGGGAGATTACGGCGTCGCGGGCCAGGCAGTGCACACAGCCGCGCTCACGGAAACAGTAGAGCCCCTCAACCAGCGCAGCACCAGCACCGCTTGGCGGAACGGCCCGAATGCCCGTGAGCTCTTCAAAGTGATGATCCTTCAGCGGTGGGCGGCCAGGTGGCGGGCGAGGAACTCGACGATGTGGCGTGGGACGTCGAGGGTGGCAGAATAGGTGACCAACGTGAAGCCTCTGGTGGTTACGGACATGATCTTGTGGTGAGACCTGCCCTACCAGGGGCTTTACGTCTGCTCGCATCCAGGTGCCATTCGTCCAGCCCGGTGGGGCCCGCAGATCACCCTGCTCCGCAGAGATCATTTCGCTGAGAAAACCTCAGTGCAATCCCCTAGATGTTAAATTATCATCGTGGGAAGTGTAGATCGACGATGATGTCGTCTGCCCCGAGAACTACTGTTTCCATCTCAGTTCTCGCGCCGCCCTTCATCCCGTGTATGTCCCAGCTGCCTTGAAACAGGACGAGCCGGTAACTCCCGTCGTCGATGGTGCGTGAACCCTTCTCATGCGAGGATACGGGCGGGTCCTCGTTCGAAGACCATTGGATGGCCACTCCCTCTACCGGCTGCCCCGAGGAGTTATACACCGTTCCCGCGATGGCCGTCATCTCAGATTCCCTGGGGCCTTGGCTGGGGTCGTCATTGCTTACCATTGTCCAGGGAAGAGCACACGAAGAGACCAGGAGGACTGTTGATAACACGCCTACTCGCCGCATAAAACTACTGGACATGCGCGCTACCGCCCTTCCTGCAAGGATCCTGCCCAGGGTCATAGAAGCAGGCTGGCGCCAGTAACGGAACCAGCCCATTTTAACTGATTCCGCTATCAGGCCAAGTTTGCCAGCTCAAGCATGAGGGCGAACCGCTCCGGAGTGATCCGGGCGGCTCGGTTGATCATCCCTTGCCCGCGATCCCAACGCGCCTCATCTGCGCACGCTCTTCTTCGGCGCTGACGAGTGGCGCGCCTTCGTCGGCTCCGCCAAGGGCGTCTGAACCTCCCTGCCGATTCACCTGACAACGAGCTTGCTCCTGTGCGCAGTCAGGCAGCAGGTCGACTTCCCGATCCTCCGGGCCGTCGGTGTGGAGGGCCCGGGCCCGTCACGAAGGTGCCGCTCCCCTCCCAGGGCAGCGCCGTCCTCACGGACGCCTACCCGACAGGGCGCCACACGTAGCGCACATCCGGTTCGCCCTCCTCGTTCGCGCCGCCGTCGGTGTGCTCGGCCGCGGTGAACCCGTGGCGTTCGTAGAAGCGCCGCGCCGGGTGGTTGACCTGGAACGTACGCAGCTCCAGCCCGCCCGGGGAGAGATTTTTGGCCAGCTGCACGAACCGGTCGCCCACGCCTCGGCCCCGCCACACGGGGTCGAGGTAGAGCTGCTCGATCCAGCCCCCGTCGAGCACCATCACCCCCACCACCCGGTCGTCGTGGACAGCCGCCCAGGTCTCCCAGGTCTCCTGGGTGGCCACGACCACGTCCCGGAACCAGGCGTGGACGGCGTCGTCGGAGTGGGCGCGGCGCACGCCCGGCAGGGCCGCGGCGAAGGAGCGCAGCCACACGTCGGCGATGGCGGGGGCGTCGGCCGCACGGGCTTTGCGGAGGATGGTCGCATCGTTCGTCACGAGGACACCCTCCCGCACGCGTCCGACCGACGCCACGGGAGACGGCCGTGCTCCGGGTGGTGGGCCCGGTATGCGGGCGCCCGGGCCGGCCACGGACCCGGGCGCCCCCTTTCGGCGGGGAGGGCTCAGTCGAACTGGCAGCGGGGGTGCGGGATCAGCCCCAGGGGGCGTTTCGGGGGCCGTGGGCAGCGCCCCCGCGCCCGGGCGCGGTCCTGGCCGCCAGGGGTCTTGCGGCGGGCGGCCGTGTCCCTCTCCTCGGCGGGTGCGCCGGCGGTGACCGGGGCGGGAGGGGCGCAGGGCGTGAGGAGCATGTGGGGGTTTCCCAGTGCCGCTGTGAGCGCGAGCGCGAGGAACCCGGAGCAGGAGAGGGAGTGCGGACGACGTTGCTCAGGCATACACAGCAGCCTGCCAACGATCACCCTGGGTCGCATGTTGATCACAGGAAGAGGGGTGTCCGGTTCAGGCCACGGAAAGCACACATGAACCCTGTCCGACCCGGGTAGCGGTTCGGCACCGAAGGCGATGAAACCGCCCTCACATGTGGTTTCCGGCACCAGTGCCGCCCGGAGCCCCATGCTCCCGACCGCGCCCCGGCGCCCCGGGCGGTGCGAACCGGGGCGGCGCCAACCGCGTCCCACCGTAGGACCGCTCCCGGAGAGGGCGCGGACGGCGAGGGGGACTGCATGGGTCGGAGGAGGCCTCGGCCGGAGGTCGGCGGGAACCTGTCCACCGGGGCGGCGTTCGGCGTGCTCCTGGGCGGCGCGCTCGTGACGTACTTGCTCCTACAGGTGGCGGTGCAGTTCTCCGGGCATGAGCTGCGGTCGGTCGGGGCCGCCTACAGCTGGGCCGGGCAGGAGGGCACCCTGGAGGTGACCGGCTCGCACATCGACCACGGGAGCGGCGAGCAGCAGTGCGTGGGCACCTTCCGGCCCGCGGAGAGCGGTCCCGCGCGAACCGACGTCGACCTGTACCTGTCCGGGACCTGCGAGGAGGGGGGCACCGAGGAGGTCCGCCTCGTTCCGAGCGAGGACACCTGGCTGACGACCACGGAGCGCGACCGCGCCTACGCGGACGCCGGGCTGGGCAGCGGGATCGGCTCGTCGGTCACGACGCTCGTCTTCGTCAACGCCTTCTGCCTCGGGTTCGGACTGCTGTCCGCCCTGTACTCCCTGAGCTCGGGCGCCTTGCTCCTTCGACGTCTGCGCAGGCGGTGGCGCCAGTGGCGTGCGCCGTCGGCCACCTGAGCCCCGCACGGAAGCGGTGCGGCGGTGCGGCCCCGGCGCGGGACGGTGTCCTCGGCCGGGGCGGGAACGGACGGTAGAGGACGGGCTCAGGTCCTGGGCGAGTCCTGCGGGGAGTCCTCGGCCGAGGTGCCCACGGGCGGGCGGCGGGCCCAGTACGTGGCGATGAGCGCGCCCGACAGGTTGTGCCAGACGGAGAACAGTGCGGCGGGCAGGGCCGCGAGCGGGGCGAAGTGCGCGGTCGCGAGCGCGGCGGCGAGCCCGGAGTTCTGCATGCCCACCTCGATGCTGGCCGCGCGCCGTGCGCTCTCGGGCAGTCCGCCGAGCACACCGACCAGGTATCCCAGGCCCAGGCCGAGGAAGTTGTGCAGCACCACGGCCAGGGCGACGAGGAGCCCGGTGGAGAGCACCGCGTCGGCGTTGGCGCCGACCACCGCGGCGACGACGATGACGATGCCCGCGACCGAGACCAGTGGCAGGACGGGCAGGATCCTCTCCACGAACCTCTTGGCCGCCATGCGCAGCAGCAGGCCCGCGACGACCGGGAACAGGACCACCTGGAGGATCGACAGGAAGAGGTCGGCGGCGGAGACGGGCAGGGTCGACCCCGCCAGGCCCAGCACGAGGAGCGGCGTCACGAACGGGGCGAGCATGGTGGAGATGGAGGTCATCGCCACGGAGAGGGCGACGTCGCCGCGGGCGAGGTAGACGATGACGTTGGAGGAGGTGCCGCCGGGCGACGAGCCCACCAGGACCATGCCGACGACCAGAAGGGGCGGCAGGCCGAGCGCGTGGGCGATGCCCCAGCCCAGGAGAGGCATGACCGTGTACTGGGCGAGGACGCCGAGGATGACGGCTTTGGGGTGCTTGGCGACGATGGCGAAGTCCACCGGGCGCATCGTCAGGCCCATGCCGAACATGATCACCCCGAGGAGCAGGGAGATGTGCGGGGCGACGAGCGCGGCCTGGTCGGGGACCGCGAGGCCCACGAGTGCTCCGGCGAGGACCAGCAGGGCGAACCACCGGCCGACGAAGTCGGCGATGTTCTTGATTACCGTCATCGGACTACTTCCGTGTGTGCCCCGGGGACGGCGGGTACTGTCCCCGCGCGGTTGCCGCCGTGCAGGTCGGCACCGCGCGGCCATGCTAGTCCGCTGGTGGCCCCGGTGTTTCGTGCGGGGTGCCCGGGGGCCAGGGGCGCGACCACGGGCGGGAGCGCGGACCGGCCGGTCCGCGCCGCCCCGGGCGCCCCCCCGGCGGCGCGCCGAAGCCGAGCCCCGGCCTTCGAAGGCTCCCCCTCTCCCCGGGGGCACGACGAGGGCCTAGGTCCAATGCCGTTCGGTTAGCCGTCTGGTGGGCTTGGCAAGGCTTCGATCGTGATGTGGACGACTGTTCTGTGGGTGCGGTGGTCGATGTC
>NZ_JBHXQY010000132.1:0-14376 GCF_042716955.1 Nocardiopsis sp. NPDC058631
CCCCGGTGGAGTCACCGGGGCCCGCCCTCGCACGTCACAGGAAGGACTACTCCTTCGCGTCGCTCCCGCCTTCGCGGCGCGCGGCCCGCTTCTCCTCCTTGCGGGCCAAACGCTCCTCCTTGCGGCGGTCGCGCTCCGAGCGCCTGCGGTCCTTGTCGTCAGCGTGCTGCTCGCGCCGCGCCTCCTTGGCCTCGGCCTCCAGCTCCGCCTTGATCGCCTGCGCGTAGCGGTCGACGTACTCCTGACCCGACAGCTCCATCAGCGCGTACATGATCTCGTCGGTGACCGCACGCAGCACGCGCGGGTCCCTCTCCATGCCCTCGTAGCGCGAGAAGTCCAGCGGCTTGCCGAACTTGACCTTGGGACGCACGCCCAGCTTGGGGACGGTGCGGCCGGGGGGCATGATCTTCTCCAGGTTGATCATCGCCATCGGCACCACCGGGGCCTTGGACTCCAGAGCCAGGCGCGCCACACCGGTACGGCCGCGGTACAGCTTGCCGTCCGGGGAACGGGTGCCCTCCGGGTAGATGCCCAGCAGCTCGCCGCGCTTGAGGACCCGCAGGCCGGTGCGCAGTGCCGCCTCACTCGCCTTGCCGCCGGACCGGTCGATCGGGATCTGCCCCACACCGGTGAAGAACGCCCGGCTCAGCAGGCCCTTGACACCGGTGCCGGTGAAGTACTCGGACTTGGCCAGGAACGTGATCCTGCGGGGCAACGGCAGCGGACCGAAGAAGTGGTCCGAGAAGGAGAGGTGGTTGCTGACCATGATCGCCGGGCCGCGACGCGGCACGTTCTCCACACCCTCGGCGCGCGGTTGCCACAGCACGGCCAGGACCGGGCCCAAAAACGCCTTGACCACCCAGTAGAACATTGCTCGGATCACCCCTGCACACGCGGGGAGGACTGGGCAGGGCCTGCCACGATTCACTGTCCCGCTCGACTGACATTGCCAGGTGGGCACGCGCCCGAGGAGGACGGTGGAGCCACCGCCTGACGTGCGCCATCCTCCCACCGTGCGGGCGCAACTGCCAAAGCGCCCCCAATCGGGCTTCCGACCCGACCCAGACGAGGATACTCAGTCGGCCCCCGCGGCGCGCTACGTGCCTCTCGCAGCCGGAGGCGGGGGCGTTAGTGTGCACCCATGACAAACACTCCGCCGAGCGGCTAGCCTCACGGCTGAAGCCGGGGCCCAAGGCCGCCACGCGGGCCCGGACCGCGGCCTTGCCGGCACCGCCGACGCCCGCACCGACGCGCACCGCACGATCCCTTGGGAGCCGCTCCGTGAGACCGACCGACACAGTACCCCTCATCCCCGGTGCGGAGCCCTTCAGCCACCGCGGGTCGGAGGTCGGCGTACTGCTCTGTCACGGATTCACCGGTTCGCCGTACTCGATGCGACCCTGGGGCGAGCACCTCGCCGCCGCGGGGTACAGCGTGGAGGTCCCGCTCCTGCCCGGGCACGGCACGGTCTGGCAGGACATGAACCTCACCACCTGCGACGACTGGTTCGCCGAGGTCGAACGTGCCCTCCTGGACCTGGCCTCGCGCTGCGAGGAGGTCTACGTCATGGGGCTGTCCATGGGCGGAGCCCTCACCCTGCGCCTGGCCCAGGAGCACCCCGGCCTCGTGCGCGGTGTGGTGCTGGTCAACCCGTCCCTGGCCCTGGAGGACGCGAGACTGCCCCTCATCGCGCCGGTCCGCCGCCTCGTCGCGCGGATCATGCCCTCCACACCGGGGCTGTCCAGTGACGTGTCCAAGGACGACACGACCGAGGGCGGGTACGACCGCGTCCCCACCGCCGCGGCCGCGACACTCCCGAAGCTGTGGCGCGAAGTTCAGGAGGGCATGTCCGGTTTGCGAGCGCCGATTCTGGCCTACCGGAGCCCCCAGGACCACGTTGTCGGACCCCGTAGTCTGCGTATCCTCGCTAGTAGAGCGGTCAACACCCGGCTGACGATTCACCTGCTGCACGACAGCTACCACGTGGCGACCCTCGACCATGACGCCGCCACCATCTTCGACGGAAGCCTCGCCTTCGTGCGGGAGCACCGTAGAAGCGGGGAAGGAGCCGACCGATGACGCAACGTCGGGGTAACGGCCTGCTCGCCGACGCCTACGTGCCCCTCATCCTGCTCGCACCGTCACACGCCGACACCATGCTGGAGGCGCTGCGCCGCAGCGGGATCGCCGCCTACGCGGTGCCCTTGGACGAGGACGTCCTCGAACCCCCCGGCGGAGAGGTCGACGACCCGCCCACCGACCACCTGTACGTGGACGCCGAGGAACGGGCCGCGGCCGAACGGGTCCTGGGCACCGAGCTGCCCGACCTGAGCCGCTCCGACCCCGACCTGCTCGCACCGCACGGCGACTCCCGGCCCGAGGCCGACGGCGCCGAGGGCGAGGCTGCCCTCCACGACCCCCAGACCGAGGGCCCCGTGGGAGGCGACCTGCTCGACGGGCCGCTCGCCAACGCCGACCCCGAAGCCACGCCGGCCCGGTCCACCGACGAGGACGAGGTGTGGAACGAACTGGTGGCGCGCTTCTACGACGAGGACGCCTCCGACACGACCAGCCGTGTGGCCTGGCCGGACGCCGAGAACCTCAGTGCCTCCGACCGGCGCGACAGCGACGGCCCCGGGGGCTCGGGCGCGTCCGACGGCGATCTGCTCGCCGGGGGCCTCACCGACGCCACCGGGGCCTACGACGAGGACGAGGACGCGCAGCGCAGGGCCGAGGCGGAACTGGAGGGCCACTACGAGCCCCCGCCCCCGCCACCCCTGCTCAAGGGCGACCGGTTCGGCATCGCCGCCTGGTTCGGCCTGCTGGGCGGGCCCGTGCTGGTGTTCGGTGCGGCGTTCGCCGGTATCGCCCTGCCGAACTGGCTGATGTTCCTCGCGGTGGTGGCGTTCCTCGCCAGCTTCGTCGTGCTCATCCTCCGCATGACCGACTCCCGGCCGCCCGGAGACAACGGGCCGGACAACGGGGCGGTGGTCTGACAGCTGGGCTTCGACGTCCCCCTCTGGCGCGCGTTCGCCGTCTTCCGCGCCGCGACCCTGGCCTACTCCCTGGTCCTGCTCGTCCAGAACCACGGGTCGCTGTCCAGACCCTGGCTGGCGTGGACGGTCCTGGCGGTCATGGCCGTGTGGACCGCGGTTGCGAACCACGGCTACGCGCGCCCCGAGCACCGCACCTGGCGCCTGCTCACCGCCGACCTTGCCGTCGCGTTCGGCTGCCTCTTCGCGACGGCCCTCGCCGCCACGCCCTTCTACCTCACCCAGGCCCCGCCCCTGAGCGGCTACTGGTTCGCCGGCGCGGCGCTCGCCGCCGCCGTCATCTGGGGACGGCGCGGCGCCGCGATCATCGCCCTCCTCTACGGCTTCGCCGACCTCACCCTGCGCGTCGTCATGGGCGCGGCCATCACCGCCGCCACCGCACGCGGGGTCGTGCTCCTGCTGCTGGCGGCCGTGGTCGTCGGCTACATGGCCCAGGTCGCCGCACGGGCCGAGGAGCGCTTCGCCCAGGCCGTCTCCCTGGAGGCCCGCATCCGCGAGCGGGAGCAGCTGGCCCGGTCGATCCACGACTCGGTGCTCCAGGTACTCGCCCTCGTCAGCCGGCGCGGAGCCGAGGCCGGGGGCGAGGCCGCCGAGCTCGGCCGGATGGCGGGCGAACAGGAGGTGCGGCTGCGGGCGCTCTTCGCGGACGGGCTCCCCGAGGGGATCGCGCGCGACGGGCCGTCCGCCACCGACCCCGGGCGGGCGGTGGCGCCGGGCGGGGGCGGAGCGGCGGGGCAGACCGTCCGCGCCACCGGCACGCGACCCGGGGAAGGCCCCG
This sequence comes from Nocardiopsis sp. NPDC058631, assembly GCF_042716955.1. Classification (NCBI taxonomy): domain Bacteria; kingdom Bacillati; phylum Actinomycetota; class Actinomycetes; order Streptosporangiales; family Nocardiopsidaceae; genus Nocardiopsis; species Nocardiopsis sp. NPDC058631. The sequence continues at coordinate 3,832 of NZ_JBHXQY010000132.1, forward strand.
CGGGCGGCGGACCCGCACCCGGATTCGACGCCGGACCCGTGGACCTGCGCGAACCGGTCCGCCGGGTCGAGTCGTCCCGCGTGGCGGTCTCCGCCCCGGCGACCCCCGTCCTCCTGCCCGCCCACACGGCCGGCGAGCTCTCCGCCGCGGTCCTCGCGGCCCTGGACAACGTGGCCAGGCACTGCCCCGACGGCACCCGCGCCTGGGTCCTGCTGGAGGACGAGGACGACGGGGTGACCGTGTCCGTACGGGACGAGGGGCCGGGGATCCCGCCGGGCCGGCTGGAGGAGGCGCGTGCCAACGGCCGCCTCGGCGTGTCCCAGTCCATCCTGGGGCGTGTGCGCGACCTGGGGGGCACGGTCGAGTACGTCTCGGTCCCGGGCCAGGGCACCGAGGTGGAGATGCGCGTTCCGCGTTGAGGCGTCCGGCGGGTGTGAGACGGGCGTTGGCAGGGGTGGTGTGAGCCGTCGAGGGCTTTTCCGGTCCGGTGGTAGATGTCGCAATCCACACCGTTACCGGAGGCCCTCTTCGCCTGTGCCAGGCGGGGCGGGTGTCCCTCACCTCTGTGGTCAGTACACCTGGTGCGGCACATGCGCAATCACGCCGGCGCAGCACATCCGAACCAGCATGAGCTGACGCCCTACGCTCTTCTCGGCTATCTGGAGACCTGCATAAAGGAAGTCATCACGCTTCCGCGGTCGCCGACGATGATCGAAACTCCAGCCCTCCTGCGGAACATCGGGACGGCGACCCCCGCAGAGAGTGACTCGGGAAGGTGCGACGCGCTTTTCGCTGGGCTGCGCGAGGACCAAGCCGATGTTCTCACCAGAGGACTCTTTGGCATCTATGTCAATACCCGCCCCTCCAACACGTCACGCGATAACGTACGCGCGATCTTCCCGAAGCTCTGGGGGCGGCTGCCCAAGGATGTTCGAGTCCCGGAAATTGGCGAGATTCTGGACGGGCTGATGGGTGTTCATTCTGCGATGAACAACTTTTACAATGGTCCGCCCCCTGCGCGGGAACTGCAAGAACATGTTGGAGGCCAGCCTGTCCCGAATGGTGTTGAGGAGAAATATGTTCACACGGCCGTGGAGGTGTACCTCGGGCGCTCGTCCGGAATCTCATGGAGCGCTGACCCCATCTGCAGGTCGCTCCTGGAGAGGATTTCTCCCGAGCGGGCAGCGATGGCACTTCGCTTTGTCACGGGCCCGATCGTCACTGCCGTACTAGGGACGGAATTTCCGGATAAGCAAACGCGGCAGTTGCTCGACATCACCGAGGCGAAGTCAGGTGGGGGGCGAGTCGGGGTCGCCTTCCTCCTGCCGTCCGCGTGGGCCGAGCCGGTGGTCGAGCGCGGCACCGACCTCGGGGCAGTTCTTGCGGATGACGTGGAGGAAGGCGTTCAGTGCCGGGGAGCGGTCCCGGACACTGAAGGACAGGACCAGGTCGGGCAGAGGCGTGCGCGGGGTCACCTCGCAGAACCACGTGCCCCGTCGTGGGACCGTCAGCATGCGAGAGGGTCCCAGACCGACGCCCACCCCGCAGGCGGCGAGGCCGATGATGGTGTGGATGTCCCTCGCGACGGTTGCGCCGGAGAGCGCCGGGGAGTCCTTGCCCAGGAGGGTCCGCAGCCCGGTGACGACGGTGGGCTCGTCCTCCCCCGGCGCGACGATCAGCGGCTGTCGCCGCAGCCGGTCCACGTCCACCGACGACTGACCCGCGTACGGGTGCGTGCTGCTCACGACCGCGACCAGGTGGTCGTGTCCGATCGGGACCGATACCAACTGCTCGGCCCCGACACCCCCTGGCCGGCCGAGACCGATCGCCACGTCCAGTTCGCCGGCGACGAGCGCAGCCGTGCTGCGCCTGGTCGCCATCTCGTGCAGTTCCAGCCGCACGTCGGGCCGTTCGCGGCCGAACCGGCCGAGGACGTCCGGCAGGGGTTCGAGCAGTGCTGAGGCAATGAACCCCAGGCGCAGCCGTCCCGTCTCCCCGCGCGCTGCCCTGGCCGCGTCGACCGAGGCCGCCGCGATCTCGTCGAGCGCCCTGCGCGCCCGGGAGAGGAAGGCCGTGCCCGCAGCCGTCGGAAACACCCCCTGGCGGGTGCGATCGAACAAGCGGGCGCCCACTTCCCGTTCGAGGTCGGCGATCTGCTTGGACAGCGGAGGCTGCGCGATGCCCAGCGCACCGGCCGCCCGGCCGAAGTGTGCATGCTCGGCGAGGGTCAGTGCGTACCGCAGGTGCCGCGCCTCCATGTCAGCCTCCCAGCCATATCTCACATGTATCGTCAGCCAGCTTGTCAGATCTTTCGTTGGATGATCGGGGCCGGGTCGCATGGAATGAGGCCATGACTGATTCTTCCTCCACAGACACCGTCTTCGTCTTCGTGCACGGGGCCTGGCACGGCTCCGGGCAGTGGGCGGCGACGCAGCGCGCACTCGCCGCACTCGGTGCCGTGAGCATGGCCGTCGACCTGCCGGGGCACGGCTTCGACGCACCGCTGCCCAGCGGATACCTCAAGGCGGGCCAGCCGGGCCTGTTGACCGAGAAGTCCGCGCTCGCCACCGTGACGATGGACGACAGCGCCCGGGCCGTGCTGGACACTCTGCGCCAGGCCCGCCACCACCGTCGTGTCGTGCTCGTCGCGCACAGCGCGGGCGGCGGCCCCGCGTCACTGGCTGCCGAGCGCGCACCCGAACTCGTCAACGAGATCGTCTACCTCTCGGCCTTCGTGCCCGCCGGACGGCCCCGGTTCTTCGACTATCTCGGCTCGCCCGAGAACGCCACGGCCCGGGGCCAGGGCCTCAACCTCGGCGACCCCGGGGAGCTGGGCGCCGTACGGATCAACCCGCTCTCGCAGGATCCCGCCTACGTCGAGGAACTGCGGCAGACTCACTACCACGACACCGCTCTGGACCGTTTCGACCGCTGGCGCTCGGCACTGAGCCCCGATCTGCCGCTGGCGATCCCAACCACCCCGGTCATCGTGTCCCCACAACGGTGGGGGCGAGTCCCGCGGACCTTCCTGCGCTGCGCGGAGGACCGGGCACTGCCCACGGCCGTGCAGGATCTGATGATCGCGGAAGCCGACCGTGCCATGCCCGGCAACCCGTTCACCGTGCGCACCCTCCCGGGCAGCCACAGCCCGTTCGCCGCCCGGCCCCGTGAGCTCGCCGCGGCTCTGCTGCCGTGAGCGGCGGACGCCTCGTGCTGCCAGTGGTACTCAGCGCCACCTTCGTGCAGCTGCTCAACGTCACTGTCGCCCAGGTGGCCGCGCCGGCGATACAGGCCGGCCTGGGCGCCGGTCCGGGCGCCGTCCAACTGGTCCTCGCCGGATACACCCTGGCGTACGCATGCCTGCTCATCCCCGCCGCACGGCTGGGCGACCGGTACGGCTACCGCCGGCTGTTCGTGGCGGGCACCGTGGTCTTCACCGCGGGTTCGGTGGCCGGCGCGTGTGCCCCCGACGCCGCATCGCTGATCACGGCCAGGCTGGTGCAGGGCGCGGGCAGCGGTCTGGTCGCCCCCCAGGTCCTGTCGCTCATCCAGGTCGCCATTCCCGCGACACGCCGGCCGCGCGCCTTCGGCCTGTACGGCGCCACCATGGCCGTCGCGTCACTGGCCGGGCCGCTGATCGGCGGCCTTGTCCTCAGCGCCGATCTCTTCGGCCTCGGCTGGCGGCCGGTGATGCTCCTCACCGTGCCGGTGGCGCTCGCCTCGCTGGCCGGAGCGACCGCGCTGCCCCGCACCCGCGGGGCGGACGGACTCCGCGTCGACAAGCTGGGGGCGCTGCTGGTCACCGTGGGAGCCGGCGCACTGGTCCTGCCCCTGGCGCTGGGGCGGGAAGCAGGCTGGCCCTGGTGGACGTGGGCCGGTTTCGCCGTGGCTGTGGCCGCCCTCGGCCACTTCGTCCGGAGCCTCCCGCACCGGCCTGACCCGCTGATCCATCCCGCGGTGCTGCGTGACCGATCGGCGCGGAGGGGCACGTTGCTGGTGTTCGTGTTCAACACGGGCGTGCCCTCCTTCACCTACCTGCTCTTCCTCCACCTTCAGTCCGCCGTCGGGTACTCGGCCCTGGCGGCCTCGCTGACGTCGGCACCGTTCGCCGCCGCCGCCGTCCTCGGCAGCAGAGCCGCGCCCGCTCTCACCCGCCGGCACGGGCCGACGGTGCTCACCGCCGCCTCCCTGGTGCTGGCCGGGATGTGCCTGGCGCTGGCCCCGCTCATCGGCTCGGCGGCGGGACGCCACGCGGCACTGCCCGTGCTGGCCGTCGGCGGAGCCGCGTTCGGCGCGTTCACCGCGTCGGTGTTCACCCTGGTCCTGGCCGAGGTGCACGGCCCCGCCGCCGGTTCGGTCTCCGGACTGCTGCCCACAGCACAGCAGCTCGGCGGATCCATCGGAGTGACCGCGGCCGGACTCGTCTACCACGCCCCCGCCGCCGATGCGGACACCGCGTTCCGGCACGCCATGCTCTACCAGGTCGCCGCCTTCACGATCACCGCGCTGATCAGCCTCCGGCTCCGCCACCGGCCTGGCACCCAGGCCTACTGACCACAGAGGCCAGGAACACCCACCCCGCCTGACACAAGCGAAGAGGACCTCCGGCCCGGACGCACTTGCACCCACAGCCGACGTCGACGCCCGAACCCGCCACAGGTGCAAGATCACGGCAGGCGGGGCCGGGGGACTACAGCGGAGGCCCGTGCCCCGGCCCCTCCTGGTAGGAGAACCGCTGCTCGTTCCACGGGTCGGCGCGGTTGTGGTAGCCGCGTTCCTCCCAGAAGCCCCGCCGGTCCGCGGTCATGTACTCCACGGCGCGCAGCCACTTCACGCTCTTCCACCCGTACAGATGGGGCACCACGAGCCGCAGCGGGAACCCGTGTTCGGGGGCGAGGGGCTCCCCGTCGCGGTGGGTGGCGAGGAGGACCTGTTCGGAGAGGAAGTCGTCCAGGCGCAGGTTCGCGCTGTACCCGTACTCGCCCCAGGCCATCACGTGCGTCACCTCAGGAGCCGGGGGAGCGGCGCCGACCAGGTCGAGGGCACGCACCCCGCCCCAGGGGACGTCGGGGACGCTGAACCGCATCACGCAGTGGAAGTCGCTCACCCCGTCGGTGCGCGGCAGGGTCCCGAACTCCTCCCACGTCCACCGGTAGGAGCCCAGGCTCTCCGTCGCGCCCATCACCCGGAAGTCCCACCTGTGCGGCCGGAAGGCCGGAACCGGCCCGTAGTGCAGTGGTCTGTGCTCGTACCGCACGGCCTGCCCGGGCGGGAGCCCGAGCCGCCCGACGCGCCGGGCCCGGCCCTCCCCCGCACCCCTGCCGCCCCCGTCCGCTCTCTCGGACAACCCGTCCCCCTGCTCGTCTGGCTCCGGCCGCCCGGCCCTTGCGGTACGCCCGCGCCGATGGGCCGGGCGTGCTCCCCGCAGGGACCTCCCTGTCCCGTCCACCGCGGGGAAACGCGGTATCCGGCCATCCTGCCAGGGGCGGATGAGAGCCAGCTCACTCACCCCGTGTGTGCGGGCGCGCGAGAACCGTGCGCTATAGTCACAGCCATGCAGCGAAGCTTCTGGCGCTTTTATGGCTACCGGCCCGATACCCCCGGTCGCCTGTAAAGCGCTGCGCTGACACAGACGACTTGAGCCCCGGGCCGGTAGAGCCCGGGGTTTTTTCGTGCCCCGGGCGGCTCTCGGTCCCACCACTCCCACCGACAAGCAGCTAGGGACAACCCACATGGTCATCGTGATGGCACCGGACGCCACTTCCGACAACATCGACGCCCTCGTCGAACTGGTCACCTCCTCCGGAGGGGAGGCCTACGTGACCCGAGGGGTCAGCCGTACCATCATCGGCCTGGTGGGGGACGTCGAGCGCTTCCAGGACCTGGGCCTGGCCGCCAAACCCGGGGTCAGCGACGTCCTGCGGATCTCCGCGCCGTACAAGCTGGTGAGCCGCGAGAACCACGACAGCCGCAGCGTCGTCAGCGTCCGGGGGGTGCCGATCGGCGGCGACAACGTCACCGTCATCGCCGGGCCGTGCGCCGTCGAGACCCCCGAGCAGACCCTCGAAGCGGCCAGGATGGCGCTCGCGGCGGGGGCCTCCCTGCTCCGCGGCGGTGCGTACAAGCCGCGCACCTCGCCGTACGCCTTCCAGGGGCTGGGCGAGGCGGGGCTGAAGATCCTCGCGGACGTCCGCGAGGAGACCGGCCTGCCGGTCGTCACCGAGGTGGTGGACGCCGCCGACGTCGAGCTCGTCGCCTCCTACGCCGACATGCTCCAGATCGGCACCCGCAACATGCAGAACTTCGCCCTGCTCCAGGCCGCGGGCGACGCGGGCAAGCCCGTCATGCTCAAGCGGGGGATGAGCTCCACCATCGAGGAGTGGTTGATGGCCGCCGAGTACATCGCCCAGCAGGGCAACCTCGACATCGTCCTCTGCGAGCGCGGCATCCGCACCTTCGAGAAGGCCACCCGCAACACGCTGGACATCAGCGCGGTCCCGGTCGCCCAGAACCTGTCGCACCTGCCGGTGATCGTCGACCCGTCCCACTCGGGCGGCAAGCGCGAACTGGTGCTCCCGCTCTCCCGCGCGGCCATCGCGGTCGGCGCCGACGGCGTCATCGTGGACGTGCACCCGCACCCGGAGGAGGCCCTGTGCGACGGGCCGCAGGCCCTCCTTGAGGAGGACCTGGCCCAGCTGCGCGACCTGGCGGGCACCCTCGCCGCCCTGAGCGGCCGCACCCTCACCCCGGCGCCCGGCCGCGAGCTGGCCGGTCTCTGAGGGACGACGGAACGGCGCCGCCCCGACCACCGGGGACATGGTCGGGGCGGCGCCGTGTCGGTGCCGTGTCAGGCGAGGGCGGCGGCGGGCTTGCTCGCGCCCTCCAGCCGCCGGGGGGCGACGTCGCCGAGGAAGCTCGGCTTGTGCACCTGGGCCGTGGTGACCAGGTGCTCGACCAGCTCCTCCGCGTCCAGGCGCTTCTCGATCTGGCGCAGGTCGGGGATCTTGGCGGCCGTCTCGACCTGGCGCGGGGTCAGCATGGTGCAGCAGTCCTCGTCGGGCAGCTCCGAGATGGCCAGGGTCCCGATCTTGCGGGCCTGGTCCATGATCTCGGTCTTGTCCATCCCGATGAGGGGACGCAGGATCGGCAGGTCGACCGCGTCGTCCAGCGCGGTGAGGTTGGTCATGGTCTGGCTGGAGACCTGGCCGAGGGCGTCACCGGTGACCAGGCACTCCGCGCCGAGGTCGTCGGCGAGGGCCTCCGCGGTCTTGAGCATCAGGCGCCGCTGGGCGACGATCTGGAGCCGTTCGATGCCTGAGGTCTTCAGCTGCTGCTGGGCCTTGCCGAAGGGGATCACGAACAGGCGCGAACCCACCTGGTAGCGGTCCAGTTGGCGAACCAGGCTGTAGGCCTTGTAGATGGACTCGGGACCGGTGAACGGCATACCGGAGAAGTGCAGGAAGTCGACCTTCAGTCCGCGCCGGATCATCCGGTGGGCTGCCACGGGGGAGTCGATCCCGCCGGACATCAGCACCAGCCCGCGCCCGCTCATCCCGGCGGGCAGGCCGCCCTGGCCCGGGATGCCGTCGGTGAACACGAACGCCTCGTCCTTGTCCACCTCCACGTACAGGGTGTTGTCGGGCCGCTTCAGGTTCACCGCGTAACCGTGCGCCTCGATGACCTTGGAGCCCAGGTAGCCCGCCAGCTCGGACGAGGTCATCTCGAAGCGCTTGTCGCGGCGGCGCGCGCGCACCGCGAAGGTGCCCGTGCGTCCGGCGAGGGAGCGCACGCCGATGTCGGCGATGGCGTCCAGGTCCTTGGCCACCCGGCGGACCAGGTGCACCCACACCACGCCCATGACGTTGGCCATGCGGTCGGCGATCTCGGCGACCTCCAGGTCGGAGGCGCCGGGCTTGCGGACGATGATGACGCCCGCGCCGCGCTGCGACAGGCGGACGTCGCCCAGGTCGCGTACGGAATTGCGGATGTTGTTGTGGAGCCGCCGCTCGAACAACTTGCGGTTGGAGCCCTTGAGGACGATCTCGCCGAGCTTCATGAGCACGCAGAGTTCGCCCAGCCCGGCGTCGGCTCCTACCTCGGTGACGGGGAGCGGCACGGACTCGAGCGACGCGGACATGGTGCTACCTCCGGTGAATACCTACGGCCCGGTACGAGGTGGGAGCGTCGGCGGTGGGACCGGGTGCCCAGCGCCGCCCTCCAGTATCGAACATCCCCTCCACCGCTCGAACCGTTTTCGGTCGGGGTGGGAGGGCATGCGGCGGTAAACACACCGGTGCGCCTCCTCGACGGTCCGACCGCCGGGGCCCGGACGCGGCGCGCCCCCTCCCCTGGGAGCTGGGAAGGGGGCGCGCACCGGCCCGCTGCCGGCTCACGTGGCCGTCGGCCGGCTGGGCCTGCGGCCCGGGTGCCTGTCAGCGCGGGAACCTTCGGCCTCTTCGCGCGCGTCCTCGTTCCTCGCAAGCGCGCTGCGTGGCCTCCAGAACCCCGCGGGCACCCGGGCTCGCTTGTTCGGGTTCGGGCCTAGCCGAAGAAGACCTCGGCCTCCTGGTAGCGCTCGGCCGGGACCGTCTTGAGGGTGTCGGTGGCCTCGGCCAGGTCGACGCGGACGATGGCGGTGCCCTGGAGGCCGACCATCTTGCCGAACGACTTGTCGTGCACGGCCTCGATGGCGTTCACGCCCAGGCGGGTGGCCAGCACGCGGTCGAACGCGGTCGGGGTGCCGCCGCGCTGCACGTGCCCCAGGACCACCGAACGCGACTCCTTGCCGGTGCGCTTCTCGATCTCCTCGGCGAGGCGCTGGCCGATGCCGCCCAGGCGGACGTGGCCGAAGGAGTCGGTCTCGCCGGTGGCGAGCTCCATCTGACCCTCCTTGGGGTGCGCGCCCTCCGCGACGACGATGATCGGCGCGTACTGGGTCCGGAACCGGCTCTCGACGTGCTTGACGACCTCGTCGATGTCGAAGGGCCGCTCCGGGATGAGGATGACGTTGGCGCCGGCGGCCATGCCCGAGTGCAGGGCGATCCACCCGGCGTGGCGTCCCATCACCTCGACCACGAGCGCGCGGTGGTGCGACTCGGCGGTGGTGTGCAGGCGGTCGATCGCCTCCATGGCGATGTTCACGGCCGTGTCGAAACCGAAGGTGTAGTCGGTCGCGTTGAGGTCGTTGTCGATCGTCTTGGGCACGCCCACTACGTTGACACCGCGGTCGTGCAGCTGGCGGGCCACACCCAGGGTGTCCTCGCCGCCGATGGCGACCAGCGCGTCGACGCCGAGCGCGGCCATGTTGTCCTTGACGCGCTCGACACCGCCCTCGATCTTCATCAGGTTGGTGCGGGAGGAGCCCAGGATGGTGCCGCCGCGCGGAAGGATGCCGCGCACGGACTCCACGTCCAGCGGAACGGTGTCGCCTTCGAGCGGGCCGCGCCAGCCGTCCCGGAAGCCGATGAACTCGTACCCGTAGTCCTTGATGCCCTTGCGGACCACGGCGCGGATGACCGCGTTCAGACCAGGGCAGTCTCCGCCACCGGTCAGCACCCCGACGCGCATACGACTTCTCCTCGACGTTGTGTTGTCACGGCGCAAGGCGCCATATGGTCTAGACCATAGTGGCCTCGACTTGCCGGGGCCAACCCGGGGAGGCGAACTGCGCCCGAACCCCGACGTAGTGGGCCTGGGAGGGCGACCGGAACCGCGTGCAAGCCCTGTCCGCTATTCGTCCAGCCCCTGGTCGATGGCGTACCGGACGAGCTCCACCCGGTTGTGCAGGTGCAGCTTGGTGAGGGTGTTCTGCACGTGGTTCTGCACGGTGCGGTGGGAGATCGTCAGGCGCTGCGCGATCTGCTTGTAGGCCAGCCCCTTGGCGACCAGGCGGAGTACCTCGGTCTCACGCGGTGTCAGCGCGGGCGCCTGCGGTTCCCGGGAGCGGTCGGCCGAGGACAGCCTGCGGTACTCGCCCAGCACGAGCCCGGCCAGCCCCGGGGTGTACACGGCCTCACCCGTGTGCACGCGGCGCACCGCGTCCAGCAGTTCCTCGCGTCCGGCTGACTTGACCAGGTAGCCGGTCGCCCCGGCCTTCACCGCCGCCAGCACGTCGTCGCCGGCCCCGCTCGCCGACAGGACCAGCACCTGCGGGGGCTCCGGCAGCGCGACCAGGCCCGCCGTCAGCTCGACCCCGGTCATGTCCGGCAGGTGAAGGTCCACCACCGCCAGGGTGGGGCGCACGGCCGGGGCGATGCGCAGCGCCTTGGCGCCGTCGCCCGCCGTTCCCACCACGTCGAGCCCGGCCTCGCCCAGGTCGCGCGCGACCGCCTCACGCCACATCGGGTGGTCGTCCACCACCAGTACCCGGATCTCCTCGGTCGCCATGCAGGCGACCCTATCCCGACCGGGCCCGTCCCGTGCCGGTCGGGCGCGGGCCGGGGCGCGGCCGACCGGCGGGGCCACCCCCCGCGCACCCCACCCCACCGGCGCGCCAGTGTCATATAAACAAATGACGCAGCCGACGATAATTTAGGTGTAGATATA
>NZ_JBHXQY010000133.1:0-14356 GCF_042716955.1 Nocardiopsis sp. NPDC058631
GCACCACGAGGTGGTGCCGGGCTCCGCGTGCGTCCGCGTCGTGGACGGTCAGGCCGGCCGGTGAACCGGGGTGATCACCGGGCGGCCATCGACGCGGACGTTTTTCCGGGCTGGTCTCAAGGAGGTCCTGCGGGACCGGGGGAGGAGTTCGGGGGTGGGGACGCGGAGCGGGGCTCCGGCGGTCCGGGGTACTTACCTCAGGAGGGCGTCGAAGTCGCCGGTCTTGGCGCCGCGTACGAAGGCCTCGATCTCGGCGGGGGTGTAGACGAGTGCGGGCCCCTGGGGGTCGCGGGAGTTGCGCACGGCGATGTCCCCGTCCGGAAGCTCGGCGACCTCGACGCAGTTCCCGTCCGGATTGCTCCAGCTGCTCTTGGTCCAGACGACCTTGGGCAGGCGGCTCGCGGGAACGCCGTTGTAGATCGGATGCATCTCAACCTCCTGGAACTTCGGGGGGACTCGTGAGCGGGGATGTGTCCACACGCGGTCGGTCCTTCACCGCGCCCGTTGTGTCTCACCACCGGGTCCGTCCTATGAGCGGACGCCCTGTCGAGGGCGGACCGTCCCGTGGTGGGTTGTTTCGTCCCCGGTGAGAACTAAAGCGTAGCTCATGCACGTGCATTGGTGATTACGTCTGTAAGTACTGATGCAAGGACAAGGGGTGATTCGTCCGTGGAACCGCACGTCACACCTAACGCGGGGGAGAGGGGCCCGGTTCTGCGGAACCGGATCGTTCTCCAGTCGTGGCCGAAGCCGGTCATCCGGGAACCCGCCCTGTGGGCGCACGGCGAACGCCCGGGCGCTGGGAGCGACCGGGCGTGGGGCGGGATGGGAGAGGGCCTGGTGGGGATGGGTCAGGGGTAGCGCTCCAGGAAACCGCGGAGGATGCCCTCGGTGGCGGAGGGCGGCGGCGCCTGGGTGGCGAGGTGGTCCATCGTCTGGGAGTAGCGGTTGGTGTCCTCGTACTTGTCGAAGTACAGGGCGCTGCTCAGCTGCTCCAGGTACACCACGTCGGGCAGCTGCGGGGTGGGGAACCGCAGGATGCTGAACGGACCGCCCGCCGCGGGGTGGCCGCCCATCGCGAAGGTCGCGATCTGGATGGTGATGTTGGGGCGCAGGGCCATCTCGATCAGGTGCTCGATCTGACCGCGCATCACCTCGGCGTCGCCGTAGGGGCGGTGCAGGACGGCCTCGTCGATCACCGCCCACAGTCGGGGGGCCTGGGGCTCCATGAATCTGCGCTGGCGGTGCATGCGCATCATCACCCGGCTGTCGACGTCGTCGTCGGAGGTGGCTGTCCGGGAGAGGCGGATGACCGAGCGCGCGTAGCCCTCGCTCTGGAGCAGGCCCGGGACGAACTGGACCTCGTAGGTGCGGATGACCGACGCGGACTCCTCCAGCCCGACGTAGACGCCGAACCACTGGGGCAGCACGTCGCCGTACTTGTGCCACCAGCCCTGCGCGTTGGCGCTGGAGATGAGACCGAGGAGGGCCTCGCGCTGCTGGGGGTCGTCCACCCCGTAGAGCTTGAGGAGGTCGTCCACGTCACGGCGCTTGAAGCTGACCTGGCCGAGCTCCATGCGACTGATCTTGGCGTGGGAGGCCCGGATGGCGTATCCCGCGTCGTGCCGCGAAATCTTCTTCTCCTGGCGGAGCCGCCGAAGCTGGGTTCCGAGGAGAATGCGGAGCACGGTGGGACCACCACTGGAATTGGCCAGGAAATCTTGGGTGACCTGGAGATTCGGTGAGTGATCGGCGACCACATCGCCTCCTGTGTAGCGGCTTTGGCGCGTAGCGACCGCTCAGTATACCCACGCTCCGCAGGTTACGGACAGGGCTGGGGAGGGATTGGTTCGGGGCCTATGCACCCCTTCTGTGCCCGCAGTAAACGTGCGTACCCGTCTGTGAATTCTTTGATGAGGATCTACCGATAAGGGTCGTTCGTCCTATAGTCTTGCCCGGACGTTGTTGATCTGCACGTGCATCCGTGTCTTACAGATGTAAGCCACAGGGGTGCGGCAGGTAAGTCCGCGCGAACCCGCCATCACTCTCGTGAGGACCGTGATGAACGCAGAGCTGGTGTCCTCGGAGCTGGACTCCGAATCATCATGGAGCCGCCCCTCCCTTGCCGAGGTCTCGAACGACCTCCCGTCCTGGTGGAACCACCCGCCGTGCCGACTCGCCGTCGGGCAGGTCTCCCGGTCGGGCGAGGGTGCCGCCAGGGGATTCGGCTCGGTCCCGGGGTCGGTCCGCAGGGCACGCGAGTTCGTCGCGTCCGTCTTGGGGGAGTGGGACGCCGAGGCCGTCTCCGAGGACGTCCGGCTGATCGTCTCCGAGTTCGTGGGCAACTCCTGCCGCCACGCCGCTCCCCGCGACGCGGACCCCGAGAGTGTTCCGGTCGTGGTCGAGCTGCGCCGCCTGGGCCTGCGCGGCGGGGTCCTGTGCATGGTCACCGACTCCAGCGGGAGAGCCCCGGTCAAGATGGACGCCCACCACTTCGCGGAGTCGGGCAGGGGTCTCGGGCTGGTCGCTGCGTTCAGCCGCGAATGGGGCTGGAACCCGCTCGTCGGCGGAGGCAAGGTCGTCTGGGCCGTGTGCGACGGCGAGGGCTGACCCACCGGCAAGCCCTCGGACGGCGGCATCCCAGGGTCTGTGGACGACGCGGCGGAGCCGCCCGGGAAGAGTAGGCTGTCAATGCATGTCGGTATTTGACCGACCGCGTCATGACAGGACTTTCCCAGACCTCATCCCGGGAGCGAGGCGTGGCCGTGCTGGACACGGAGCAGGATCAGTTCCTCTGTGACGGAATCACCGTTGTCGTACTGGGCGGTGAGATCGACATCGCCACCGCGGAGAGAGCGCTCGCCCGGATCACCGCGGCCACGGCGGACAGCTGCGTCGTCGTCGACCTGTCCGCGGTGGAGTTCATCGACGCCTCCGGCGTCAACATGCTCGTCCGCGCGCTGCGCGGCGCCACCAGGGTCCGGCGCCACCTCCTCCTGGCGGGGCCGACGCGCCAGTTGTCCCGGATCCTCGACGTCCTGGGCCTGCGCGACGTCCTGGCCACCCACGACGACATCGCGGCCGCGACCGCCGCCCACACCGCGACCGGGCACCGCGCGACCCCGCCGGGCGCCCTGCGCTGACCCGGCCGCCCCGGGACACCGTTCCCGCGGCCATCCCCTCGGCGCACGACGAGGGGGCGCGTCCGGCGATACCGCCGCACGCGCCCCCGAACCGTTCTTCCCTACTCGACCGTGACGCTCTTGGCCAGGTTGCGCGGCTGGTCCACGTCGTTGCCCTTGGCCAGGGCCAGCTCGCACGCGAACACCTGCATCGGGATCGTCGAGACGACCGGCTGGAGCAGGGTGGGCACCGCCGGGATCTCGATGAGCACGTCCGAGTACGGGCGCACCGACTCGTCGCCCTCCTCGGCGATCACGATGGTGCGGGCGCCGCGGGCGCGCACCTCCTGGATGTTCGACACGATCTTGTCGTGCAGCACACTGCGGCCCTTCGGGGAGGGCACCACGATGACGACCGGCAGACCCTCCTCGATCAGCGCGATCGGACCGTGCTTCAGCTCGCCGGCCGCGAACGCCTCGGCGTGCATGTACGCCAGCTCCTTGAGCTTGAGCGCGCCCTCCATCGCCACCGGGTAGCCCACGTGGCGGCCCAGGAACAGCACCGTGTCGGCGTCGGAGAGCGAACGGGCCAGCTCGCGTACCGGCTCCACCGTGCTCAGGACCTTCTCGACCTGCTCGGGCATGGTGGCGAGCTGGGCGATGACGGCGGTGATCTCGTCGCCGAACTTCAGCCCGCGCACCTGCGCCAGGTACAGGCCGACGAGGTAGCAGGCGATCAGCTGGGTCATGAAGGTCTTGGTGGCGGCCACCCCGACCTCGGGGCCCGCGTGCGTGTACAGGACGCCGTCGGACTCGCGCGGGATGGTCGAACCGTTCACGTTGCAGATCGCCAGCACACGGGCGCGCTGCTCGCGGGCGTAGCGGACCGCCATCAGGGTGTCCATGCTCTCGCCGGACTGTGAGATCGCGATGACCAGGGTCTGCTGGTCCAGGATCGGGTCCCGGTAGCGGAACTCGCTGGCCACCTCGACCTCGCACGGGATACGGCACCAGTGCTCGATGGCGTACTTGGCGATCAGGCCCGCGTGGTACGAGGTGCCGCAGGCGATGATGACGATCTTCTCGACCGAGCGAAGGTCCGCCGGGGTCAGCCGCATCTCGTCCAGGGTCAGCTGACCGTCCACCGACAGGCGGCCCAGGAGCGTGTCGGCCACCGCGCGCGGCTGCTCGACGATCTCCTTGAGCATGAAGTAGTCGTAGCCGCCCTTCTCGGCGGCGGACGCGTCCCAGTCCACGTGGTACTCGCGGACCTCGACGGGGTTGCCGTCGTAGTCGGTGACGACCACGGAGTCCGGACGCAGCTCGACCACCTGGTCCTGGCCCAGCTCGACAGCCTCGCGGGTGTGCGCGATGAACGCGGCCACGTCGCTCGCCAGGAAGTTCTCACCCACGCCGCGGCCGACGACCAGCGGCGAGTTGCGCCGGGCGGCGACCACCAGGTCGGGGTCGTCCACGGACGTCGCCACCAGGGTGAACGCACCCTCCAGGCGCCTGCACACCGCGCGCATGGCCGCGGGCAGGTCGCCGTCGCCGCGCTTGGCCAGCTCGGTGCTGAGCAGGTGCGCGGTCACCTCCGTGTCGGTCTCGGAGAGGAACTTGCAGCCCTGCTCCTCCAGCTCCAGACGGAGCGCCGCGAAGTTCTCGATGATGCCGTTGTGGACGATCGCGAGACGGCCGTCATTGTCCACATGGGGGTGGGCGTTGGCGTCGTTGGGGGCACCGTGGGTGGCCCAACGCGTGTGGCCGATGCCTGCCCCGTCGCCGGAGATCGGCCGCTCCTCCAGGGCTCGGCGCAGGTTCGCGAGCTTGCCCGCGCGCTTCTCGGTGCGTAGGGCGCCGTCGCCCAGCACCGCCACACCCGCGGAGTCATATCCGCGGTACTCCAACCTTGCGAGGCCGTCCACGACGACCTGAAGCGCCGGTTGCGGCCCGACGTAGCCAACGATTCCGCACATGGCCGCCAGCGTAGGCGAAAAAGGACGCCGGATCGACCAACCAGCACCCCATACCACTGGTTGTTTTTGCAGGTGGCGGTATAGACCATTTGGTGCATGGCGGGTAGACCACGCAGGTGGGGGCATGGCACGGGTGTCGAGTGGAGCCGATTCCACCCGGCCGTGCCCGGACAAAAACCCGGGCAAAAACCTTTGGCGACACCACCGTGAACGTGTGGTTTCGGGTACGTACCACCCCTGTTCGGAGTTGGGGGGGACCGGCTGCCGAATCCGGACGACCTCCTCGTCTAGGGTGGTCATTCGTGTCTCACGTGACGAAGAACGGTTTCTCCTCCCCGTACGTGGAGCTGGACCGGACGGCCTGGGCGGCCCTCCGGGCCTCCACGCCCCTCTCCCTGACCGAGGCCGACCTGGCCGACCTACGCGGTACCACCGACCCCACGTCCCTGGAGGACGTGCGGGACATCTATCTGCCGCTGTCGCGCCTGCTCAACCTCTACGTGGGCGCGACCCAGCAGCGGCACGCCGCCGTGCGCGCCTTCCTCGGCGAGTCGGACCGCCCCGCGCCGTTCATCATCGGCGTCGCGGGCAGCGTCGCCGTGGGCAAGTCCACCACGGCGCGGCTCCTGCGCTCCCTGCTCGCCCAGTGGCCCAACCACCCGAACGTCGAACTGGTCAGCACCGACAACTTCCTCCACCCCAACGGGGTCCTGGAGGCACGAGGGCTCATGCGGCGCAAGGGCTTCCCGGAAAGCTACGACCGCCGCGCGCTGGTCCGCTTCGTCTCGGAGATGAAAGCGGGGGCCGAGCGCATCGACATCCCCGTCTACTCCCACCTGATCTACGACATCGTGCCGGGCGAACGGCAGGCCGTGCACCGCCCGGACATCCTCATCGTCGAGGGCATCAACGTCCTCCAGCCCGCGTCCGCCGGGCGGCTCGCCGTCGCAGACTTCTTCGACTACTCCATCTACGTGGACGCCAAGGTCGAGAACATCCGCAACTGGTACCTCGACCGCTTCCGGGAACTGCGCCGCACGGCGTTCTCCGACCCGCGCTCCTACTTCCACCACATGGCCACCACCATCCGCGAGGAGGAGGCCCTGGAGTTCGCCGCCAACACCTGGCGCACGATCAACGAAGTCAACCTCGTCGAGAACATCCGCCCCACCCGGGGGCGCGCCACCCTCATCCTCTACAAGGGGGACGACCACCGCGTCCGCCAGGTGCGGCTCCGCAAGACCTGACAGTGTCTCTGGCGAGCTCGCGGGCTCGCTGCGCGGCCCTCGGGGCGCTTGGAGGCCAGGGCCCTTCGTCGTCGCTTTCGCCTGTCGCTCGTTCCTCGCTCGCGGCTCGGCTCCTCCTGCAGGGTCCTGGCGCGCCCCTCGTGTCTCTGGCGAGCTCGCGGGCTCGCTGCGCGGCCCTCGGGGCGCTTGGAGGCCAGGGCCCTTCGTCGTCGCTTTCGCCTGTCGTTCGTTCCTCACTTGTCGCTCGTTCCTCGCTCGCGGCTCGGCTCCTCCTGCTCACACGCCCGGCCCGACCCGGCACGGTTTGGCGAAGACCGGAGCACGGGTTAGTGTGGTCTCTCTTTTCGGCCGCGCCCCCTCACAGGGTGTCGTGCGCTCTCAAGGATCGGAACGAACCGGGCCCTCATCGGCACCGGGGCGGGACCAGCGCACGCGCGTCGCCGCGCCACTGTCCCGCCGACCCCTCCGAGGTCTTCGTATGACCACCACCGGTCCCTTTCACGCGCCCTCGAACGACGCACTCCGGAACGAACGCGACCGGCTCGCCGCCGCCCGTACCGCGCTGCGGCGGATGCGCGAGGAGGTCGACGGCAGCGAGCTCATGCTGGGCGACGTCGTCAACGACAAGGTCACCAACGCCGCACTCCGGCGAGGCCGGGAGCGGCGCCTCACCGCTCTCGCCGAAGTACCGGGGGCCCCGCTGTTCTTCGGCCGACTCGACTTCGACCCGGGCACCGTCTTCCTCGACGACGACCCCGGCGCCACCCCGCCCCCGGGCGGCTCCGGCCCCTCCGCGACCGGGGAGGGCTCCGCCGACGCGGACCGCGTCCAGATCGGCCGCCGCCACATCCACGACACGGCCGGGCGCCCCATGGTCCTGGACTGGCGCGCACCCATCTGCGTCGCCTACTACCGGGCCTCCCCCCAGGACAGGATGGCCGTCCGGGTCCGACGCCGCTACGGCTTCACCACCGTCACCCGCGGCCCCGACGCCGAGCCCGAGGCGCTGCTCACCGCCTTCGAGGACGAAACGCTCACCGGCGCCGCGCCCCCGGCCGGCCAGGGGGCGGGTGAACTCCTCAACGCGGAGATCGAGCGCCCCCGCACCGGCCCCATGCGCGACATCGTCGCCACCATCCAACCCGAACAGGACGACCTCGTCCGCGCGCCGCTCAGCACCACCCTGTGCGTCCAGGGAGCGCCCGGCACGGGCAAGACCGCGGTGGGGCTGCACCGCATCGCCTTCCTGCTCTACACGGAGCGCGAGCGCCTCTCCCGCAGCGGCGTGGCCATCATCGGCCCCAACCGCTCCTTCCTCTCCTACATCCACGACGTCCTGCCCGCCCTCGGCGAGGTCGACGTCCACCAGACCACCGTCACCGAACTGCTCACCCGCGGCCTGCCCGAGCGCTCCCGCCCCGCGGCCGGGTGGGTCCGGCGGGTCGAGGAGCCCGGCGCGGCCCGGATCAAGGGCCAGGCCCGCATGGCCGAGGTTCTGCGCCGCGACCTGTGGTCCCACCTGCGCACCCCGCAGGAGGCCGTCATGGTCCGCCGCGGGTCGCGCCGGTGGCGCCTGTACCCCGAGGACCTGCGCCCCCTCCTGGACGAGCTCGCCGAACGGGGAGTGGCCTACGGCTCCGGACGCGAACTCCTCTCCCACCGCATCGCCCACGCCGTCCTCTCCCTCATGGAGGGCGAGGGGGAGGCCTGCGACGACCGCACCCACGAGCAGGTGCGCCGCGACCCGGCCGTGCGGTCGGCGGTCACCGCCATGTGGCCCAGAACCGACCCGCTCAAACTCGTCCTCGGGCTGCTCACCGACCCCGAACGGCTCGCCCGTGCCGCCGAGGGGCTCCTGAGCGCGCAGGAGCAGGCCGCCGTCCTCCTCCCCGGCAGGCCGCGCGGGCCCCGGACCGCCCTCTGGTCGGAGGAGGACCTCGCCCTCGTCGACGAGGCCTCGGCGCTGATCGAGCGACCTACCGGCCTCGGCCACATCGTGGTGGACGAGGCACAGGACCTGAGCCCCATGCAGTGCCGCGCCGTCGGGCGCCGCTGCGCCTCCGGTTCACTCACGGTCCTCGGCGACATCGCCCAGGGCACCAGCCCCTCCGCGGCCGGGAACTGGTCCACGCTCCTGGAGCACTTCGGCAAGCCCACCGGCCACCTGAGGGTCCTGGACCGGGGGTACCGCGTCCCCGCCCAGATCATCGACTTCGCCGCCCGGCTCCTTCCCGCCATCGCACCCGGGCTCGGGGCGCCGGTGGCGGTGCGGCGCTCGCCCGGCTCGCTCCGCATCACCCCGGCCGCCGGGGGGCTCGCGGCAGCCGTGGCCGACGCCTGCCGGGCCGCGCTGGAGGGTGAGGGCTCCGTCGGCCTCATCGCCGCCGACGCCGACCTGCCCGCCCTGAGGGCGGGCCTCGGAACCGAGGGCCTGACCGTGCCGCTGCTCGGAGAGGCGGAGGCCGGGCCGGGTTCGGGGCGCCTCGTCGCGGTGCCCGCGTCCCTGGCCAAGGGCCTGGAGTTCGACGCCGTCGTGGTCGCCGAGCCGGCCGCCGTCGTCGACGCGGAGGAACGCGGCCTCAACCGGCTCTACGTGGTACTCACGCGGGCGGTGAGCACCCTGCACGTGGTGCACGAGCGACCCCTGCCGGAGGTGCTCCGCGACGCGGTCAGCGGCTGAGGCCGGCGGACCGGGGGGCCCTGGAGCGCTTCCAGGGCCCCGGCAGCACCCCGGCGGCGAGCAGCCACAGCGCGACCGTCACCAGGTGGGCGCGCTCCGGCGGGCCGAGGGCGATCCCGGGGCTTCCGTCGCCCCCCTCCGCGTACACCCGGACCGCCAGGACCAGGACGGCGACGGTCGCCACCGCCTGGAGCACGGCCAGTACGGCGACGAACGGCCACGCCCGGTCCCCGGCCCGGTACCGGTTCACCGCGAGCGCGGAGACCCCGAGCAGGGCGGCGAGGATCGCGACCACCGCGGAGACGGCCTGGGCGCCGCTCGCGCCGACCACCCCCTCCGCCAGTGACTCCGCCGCGCACGCCGCGTCGATGGCCACCACACACCGTCCGGGGAGCAGCGCCGCCACCAGGGACGCCGTGCCGAACACGGCCATGGACCACCACGAGACCGTCAGCCAGGGGTTGGCCTCCCTGGCGCCCAGGGCCAGCCCCAGCCCGGCGGTGAGCAGCACCAGGATCGCGGCCGTGCGGTGCGCGCTGTCCAGGAAACCGATGAAGGCCGTCTCCGTCGGCGCGCCCTGCACGACGCCGCTCCCGGGCAGGACCACCTCCAGAGTCCAGAGGCTGTAGACGATCGCGGCCGCGACAGCGGCCACCCTTCCGTCCCTGTAATCCCAGTGCAGTTGTCCGGAGTTAGGCATCGTGCCCCCCGCTTCCACGGATGTCCCGTCCTCACCTCTCGGACAGGACACACCGGTGAGTTCGCCGTCGAACCACCGTAGCCCCGGGACCCTACGCTTTCCGGGACCCGACGTCGTCCAACTCGCGGCGGCACCGTTATCCACGGGTGAGTGTTCAGGCGGCATCATCAGGGGGACGCCGGCGGACACGGCGGGTACAGGACGACCGACGAGAAGGGCGCAGGCATGGACGGCGCAACCACGACGCGATGGGTGATCGTGGGGGTGGACGGCACCGACTCCAGTCGCCACGCGCTCGAATGGTCGGCGCACCAGGCGATGCTGCGCGGGCTCGGCCTGCGGGTCGTCGCGGCCGCCGGGCCGCTGGCCTCGGTGGGCGTGTTCGGCGGGCACGGCCGGACAGACCGGGCGGAATCCCCCGACGAGACGGACACGCAGAACACCGAGAGGCTGCTGGAGTACGCGGGTGACTGGGTGGAGCGGCTCTTCCCCGAACTCCGGGTGGAGACCCGCCTGTCGTACGCGCGCCCCGTGGAGGCGCTGCTGGCGGAGGCGACGGCCGAGGGGACCGTCGCGGTGGTCGTCGGATCGCGCGGGCTCAGCGGGATCGTCGCGGCCTTCGTCGGCTCCGTGGGCATCGAACTGGCCGCCCGCTCGCCCGTCCCCGTGGTGGTCCTGCCCCGCGACCACGCCGCCGCGCACGGGGTGCGGGGCCGCGTGATCGTGGGCATCGACGGGTCCGACCCGAGCAGGAGGGCGACGGACTTCGCCTTCGGGCAGGCCGAGTTCGCCGGCACCGAACTGGTCGCGGTGAGCGCCTGGCAGCCCCTGGTGGCGTTCGCCGCCGCGACCGGGCCGATCCCGCCCGAGCTGTTCGACGACGCGACCGCGGCCGAGGCGGCTCGCCAGGCCCTGGAGGACGAGCTGGGGGACGCCCGGCTGCACCACCCCGGCGTGACGGTACGGACCCGGGTCGTGCGCGCCCACCCGGTGGTCGCCCTGCTGGAGGAGGCCACGCCCGCCGATCTCATCGTGGTGGGCTCGCGTGGGCGCGGGGGTTTTCGGGGGCTGCTCCTCGGCTCGGTGAGCCACTCCGTCCTGCACGGCGCGCGGGGACCGGTGGCGATACTCCGCTGACCACGGGAGTCCGGGCGGCCGGGCCCTCCGTAAAGGGTTCGCACCGGACCGCACAAAGGCATTCGCGGGGTCCGTGCTGGTGAAACGATTATCGGGACGCGAAAAAGCGCCGCTCCGATTCCTCGGAATGCTGTTCTGGCCGAGTCGAATACGGAGGGCCGGCAGGGCCGGGCGGGCGCGGGCCCGGGTGAGGGCGGGATCGCCGCCGCCCACACAGACGCCACCCTCGATGCTGTCGACGCTGCCGGCGGGCCGGTGTGGCCCCGTGGCCGCAGCGTGGGGTGGTGTCGGCCTTCCTGAGCCCTTCCCCGCCCGGATGGTTTTTCCACGCGAAGTCGCAGTTCAGAGGAGAGCCAAAGAACGGGAAGATTTTCTTACTCGCGAGTCAAGGTCCGTATCGGTCATACTTTCCCGGTTGCAGTGGTCGCGCCGAATAGTCAAGAGCAATCGAGTATTGATGGGGGAAGTTGTGAACGGCTCCGCGAAGGGCGCCATCGGCGCCGGAATGGCCGCGTTATGGCTGATCACCGGTTGCGGAACCGGCGCCGATCCCGGCTCCGACGAGCCCGCCGAGCCCGTCGCGGAGAGCGAGGCCCCCGAGGAGACCGAGCCGGAGGAGCCGAGGGGGACACTGGTTGAGGGCCAGGCCACCCTGTCCGCCGCCGACCACCCCGTGCTCGGCCTCCTGCTCACGGACGGCGACGGGAACACGCTCTACCTGTTCACCGAGGACGAGGGTGTCGGCCCCACCTGTGTGGAGGAGTGCACCGAGGTGTGGGAGCCGCTGCGCACCCCCGCGGGGACCGAGGCCGTTCCGATGACCGACGAGGGCGTGCGCCCCGAACTCATCGGCGCCTTCCCCCGGCTGGACGGTGCGCCCCAGGTCACCTACGCCGAGTGGCCGCTCTACACCTACACGGGCGACGCCGCGCCGGGTGAGGCCAACGGCCAGGGCACGGACGGCTCCTGGTTCGCGCTGGACGTCTACGGCGGGATGGTCGCCGACCCCGCCGCCACCTCCCAGGGCTGACCGCTCCCGGCCTCCGCGCCGCCCCGACGCACGTCCCCGTGCGCCCGGCACCGCCGCGCCCGGGGGCGGGCGCGGCCCCGCTCCCCGCCGACCGCACCTCCCCGTCCCCGCGAGGGGCTGACCAGCCCTCCCCGGCGGACGCGTGCGCCCACGCGTGCCGATCCGCGGGACGCCTCAGTGTGCCCGCGCCACAGGTCTAGTGGCCCCCGCCGAGAGTCCCCGGCGCGGATGTGACGAACAGCACCACGTGTCGCGGCCGGTGGTGCGCATGCCCGCCCGACAAGGGAAAGCGGCTCCGAACTGTGTCGGAACGATCGTCGAACGCGTTCCTTCGTGCGCCGTGGTGGACCACGCGAATCCCCTGCTGTGCAGTGGAATCCGGCTTCGTGACACGACAGATATAGACCATTGGCCTATACCAATTGGTCACTGCGGGGGGTCGTCGTTCATGATGCGAGTGATCTCGACTTTCGTAGAGGAGCCGCTGTGACTGCCGTGGGGACCGACGTGGGCACCGCCCCGACCGAGCACGAGGAACTCGTCACCTGGGTGCGCGAGGTCGCGGAGCTCACCCAACCGGACGAGGTCGTGTGGTGTGACGGTTCCGACGAGGAGTGGACCCGCCTGACCGACCAGCTGGTCGCGCAGGGCACGTTCACCCGCCTGAACCCGGACAAACGCCCCAACAGCTTCTACTGCACCTCCGACCCGAGCGACGTCGCCCGGGTCGAGGACCGCACCTACATCTGCTCCGAGCGCGAGCAGGACGCGGGCCCGACCAACAACTGGATCGCCCCCGACGAGATGCGCGCCACCTTCGGCGAGGTCTTCAAGGGCGCCATGCGCGGACGCACCATGTACGTCGTGCCGTTCTGCATGGGTCCGCTCGGCGGCGACATCTCCCAGCTCGGCGTCGAGATCACCGACTCCCCGTACGTCGTCGTGTCCATGCGCATCATGGCCCGCATGGGCTCCGCGGCCCTGCGCCTGATCGAGGAGCGCGGCGAGTTCGTCAAGGCCGTCCACTCCGTCGGTGCCCCGCTGGAGCCCGGCCAGGAGGACGTCGCCTGGCCCTGCAACTCCACCAAGTACATCTCCCACTTCCCCGAGACCCGCGAGATCTGGTCCTACGGCTCCGGCTACGGCGGCAACGCCCTGCTGGGCAAGAAGTGCTACGCGCTGCGCATCGCCTCGGTGATGGCCCGCGACGAGGGCTGGCTCGCCGAGCACATGCTGATCCTCAAGGTCACCTCGCCCAAGGGCAGCTCGCACTACCTCGCGGCCGCCTTCCCCAGCGCCTGCGGCAAGACCAACCTCGCCATGCTCCAGCCGACCATTCCCGGATGGAAGGTCGAGACCGTCGGCGACGACATCGCCTGGATGCGCTTCGACGCCCGGGGCCGGCTGCGCGCCATCAACCCCGAGGCCGGGTTCTTCGGCGTGGCGCCCGGCACCGGCGCGAAGACCAACGCCAACGCCGTCGACACGCTGTGGGGCAACAGCATCTTCACGAACGTCGCCCTGACCGATGACGGCGACGTGTGGTGGGAGGGCCTGACCGAGGAGGCGCCCGCCAACCTCACCGACTGGAAGGGCCGCCCCTGGACCCCGGACTCCACCGAGCCCGCGGCCCACCCGAACTCCCGTTTCACCACCCCGGCCGGCCAGGCCCCGACCATCGCCGACGAGTGGGAGGACCCGGCGGGCGTGCCGATCTCGGGCATCCTCTTCGGAGGCCGCCGCGCCACCGCCGTGCCGCTGGTCAGCGAGTCCTTCAGCTGGCAGCACGGCGTGTACCTGGGCGCCAACGTCTCCTCCGAGAAGACCGCCGCCGCCGAGGGCACCGTTGGTGAGCTGCGCCGCGACCCGTTCGCGATGCTGCCGTTCTGCGGCTACAACATGGGCGACTACTTCGCCCACTGGGTGAAACTGGGCCGGACGGCCGACGAGGCCGAGCTGCCGAAGATCTTCTACGTCAACTGGTTCAAGAAGGACGCGGACGGCACGATCGTCTGGCCGGGCTTCGGTGAGAACAGCCGCGTCATCAAGTGGATCGTCGAGCGGCTGGAGGGCGAGGCCGAGGCGGTCGAGACCCCGATCGGCTACCTGCCGACCAGCGACGGCATCGACACCGAGGGCCTGGACATCTCGGACGAGGAGATGAGGTTCGTCCTCGACGTCGACCGTGACGCGTGGAAGCGGGAGGCCGCCCTGGTACCCGAGTTCTTCAAGACCTTCGGCGACCACCTGCCCGGCGAGCTCTGGGACGAGTACCACGCTCTGCTGGACCGCCTGGACCAGTAGGGCTCCGAGCCGGCCCCCTTCCGCGCACGGGGCCGGCAGGCGAGGGGCGCGGGTGCCACGTACCGCAGGGACGGCTGGTACTACCTGGTGACCGCCGAGGGCGGCACCACCTGGGACCACCAGGTCACGGTGGCGCGGTCGCGACGTCTCCACCACCACC
>NZ_JBHXQY010000134.1:0-13553 GCF_042716955.1 Nocardiopsis sp. NPDC058631
GGGCGTCCACGTCCCCGTAGCGGTTGAGCAGGCTGGTGCGCGGTACCCGCACCTGGTCGAACCAGAGGCGGCCGTTGTCCATCTGGGCCGACGATTCCTGCTGTTCCCTGCGGCGGGCGGTCGTTTCCGGGCCGGAGCCCCGAGTGTCACCGGCGAAGCGTCTATCCCCTGAGGCGGGGCGGGCCGGTGCCCCACAGACTACCCCCAGGGGCCCGAAAACTCCCGTGGGAGAGCGCCCTGGTATCTCTGCGA
The DNA here is from genome assembly GCF_042716955.1 of Nocardiopsis sp. NPDC058631. Taxonomy (NCBI): domain Bacteria; kingdom Bacillati; phylum Actinomycetota; class Actinomycetes; order Streptosporangiales; family Nocardiopsidaceae; genus Nocardiopsis; species Nocardiopsis sp. NPDC058631. The sequence goes on from NZ_JBHXQY010000134.1 coordinate 253, forward strand.
CGGTAACTTTCCGGCGTATAGTTTTGGGTATGGCACACGGATACCACCACGGGAACCTGCGGGCCGCCGTCCTGGAGCGGGCGGCGGAGGTCATCGAGCAGGAGGGTCCCTACTCCTTCAGCCTGCGCTCGCTCGCGGCCGACCTCGGGGTCAGCCACACAGCGCCCCGGCACCACTTCGGGAGCCGTGAGGGAGTGCTCAACGCCCTGGCCGTCGAGGGGTTCCAGGAGCTCGCGGTACGTCTGAAGGCCGACCGGGAGGCGGGTGGCGGGCTCCTGGAGGCGGGGATCGAGTACGTGCGTTTCGCCACGGACCGCCCGGCCCACTTCCAGGTGATGTTCGCGCCCACCCTTCTCAGCGAGGACGACGAGGAGCTGCAAGCCGCACGCGAGGCCGCCTTCGGCGAACTCCAGGGCGGAGTGAGCTCCCTGGCCGACCGGGGGTATCCCGTGGAGGACGGCGCCGCCGCGGTGGTGGCCGGCTGGGCGATCGTGCACGGCATCGCGACCCTCGCCCTCACCGGCAACCTCGACAGCTCCGGGATCCGGAGGCTGTTCGACGACACCGACCTGCTCACCATCACCCGCCGCAGCGCGGGACTGCTGTTCGGCCCGAAGCCGGAACCCTCGGAGGGGCAGCCGTGAACCAGATCCCACTGATCTCGTCGGACGTGGTCCTGCCGGGCGCGACCGCCCTGGCGGGTACTGGCCGCAGCGGTGGCCACGCACTCCGGGCCCGGCGGCTCCCGAGGCCCGACGGGCCCCGTAGAGGCGCTGGGGCGCCTCCACGGGCGGGTGGGCGGCCATGCCCCCGAGGGGTGGTTCAGTAACCGGAGACGTACTCGGCGCGGACGGCGTAGATCGCCGCCTCGGTGCGCGAGTGCACCTGGAGCTTCTCCAGGATGTTGCGCACGTGGTTCTTCACGGTGTTCTCGGTGATGAACAGCCGCTCCCCGATCTCCCGGTTGTTGAGGGACCGGGCCAGCAGCTTGAGGACCTCGGTCTCCCGCGGCGTCAGCTGGGGGATGTCCGGCCTGCTGGGCGGAGCACTCTCCTGCTTGGCCAGCTCGGCGAACTCTCCGATGAGCTTGGTGGCCATCGCGGGGTTGATGAACGACTGCCCGCCGGCGATGGTGCGCACGGCCCGGGGCAGTTCGGTCACCGAGATCTCCTTCAGGAGGTAGCCGGTGGCGCCCGCCTTGAGCGCGTCGAATAGGTCGGACTCCTCGTCGCTCATCGTCAGCATGACGAACTTGGTGTGCGGGACCGCCTCGCGGATGCGGGGGCAGGCGTCGATGCCGTTGGAATGCGGCATCCACACGTCCATGAGCACCACGTCGGGCCGCATCTCGGTGGCGAGCCGGACGGCCTCCTCGCCGTCACCCGCCTCGCTGACCACGCTGATGTCCTCCTCCTCGTCCAGGACGGAGACCAGTCCGCGGCGGAAGAAGGCGTGGTCGTCCACGACCATGACGCGGATGGGCCGGGTAGGGGCGGACGGGCCGGAGAAGCCCGGAGGGTCGGGCGGGCCGGGCTGCGCGTCCTGCGCTGTCCCGGTGAAGGGCATGGGGCTCGGGGGGTGCGGACTCACGTCGGGCCTTCCTTGCGTGGGACAGCCGGGGGAGACACCACGTCCCCGTCCCCGATCGGGGGAGCGGCGGGGACGGGGACGCATCGCCTTGGGGTGGGTCTTTCCACTTTAGGCGGGCTTCCGTCCGACTAGGGCTGTAACAAACGAACTCACCCTTCGGAATCCGGGACGCGGCGGCGCGGAACCGGACCGCGATCGCCCGGGGCCACCGGGAACGGGGGCTCCGGACGAGGGGCGGCCAGAGGGGTCGGATACATATGTGTTTTAGCGGGCGACCGAAACCCCGGCGGAAGATCCGGTCGCCGCACGCCCGGAGCCTCGCCTGCCAGCAGGTCCATGACGCCCTGTCACGACTACTGGTGACGGAAACTCGTAGGAAAGATGTGGATACCTCCGTTTTCTGGCACTCTGTCCGTGAGATCCTGTCCGGTGTCCCCCCGACACCCGCGGAATCCGGGGGAAGTTCGCCGCTGAATGGTGTCGGACTTCGGTCGGAGTTCAAGAGCGCTGTTGTTGCTCTCCGTTGTACCCATGGAATGGATTTTGCGGGCAGGAGGGCTTGTTTTGGTGGGATTTTGAGGTTGGTCAGGTGTGGCGGCTAAGAATGAAAACCCTCCTGAACTGCGAAGACATCACTCTATCTGTTATTCGGGCGGTGGCTTCGGAGCTCGGGGTAGCCCCCACGTCATAAAACGATGAATCTTCGACTACGGGTCTTGTGCTAACAGAGCGTTCCACGGCATCGTTAGTAGTGGGATGGGCTGGAAGCTAAACGAAAGGTAGATGCCATGACCACGCACGCGATGACCGTCCGTGACAACGGATGGTCCTGGGCGTAGCCAGTCCGCCGAACGGGTTCTGCCGAACCCCGACGTCCGGGCCTGTCCGATCTCCGATCGGGTGGGCCCTTCATCCTCCCGGCTGCCGGCAGGGGCCGCCACGCGTTCCGACAGTCCGGGGCGGGCGGATTTGACGGCGGACCACACCGGGTAGGGACCCGGACACGACCCCCGGTCCGGCCAGGGCCGGGCCGTGCCAACCGTGAAGGGGCGGACCGTGCCCGACTCCCCCCAGCCTCCCGGCGGCTACGAGTACCCGGAGGAACCCGCTGCTGTCGGAGGCTACGAGCCGCCGCAACCCCGGCCCCGCCCGCTGCCGCCCCCGGAGACGACGGTCCGGCCGGTGGAGGACGGGGAGGACGGACCACTGGCCGCGGCCGAGCGCTTCCGGCGCACCACTCCCGCCCGTCTCAGGACGATCCCCCCGCACAGGAGCGGCGGCCACTGGCGGCTGCTCGCCGGGACCCTCACCTACGTGATGGTGGTCGGAGGGATGGCCGACTACGTCGAACCCGGGGTGCGGGCTATCGCCCACCTGGTGTTCTGGCTGCTCATCGGGGTCGCGTTCCTGGTCACCATCGCCCGTGAGCGACGCCACGGCTGGGAGCCCGCACCGCGCTGGCCGTGGACGGCGTGCGCCGTCGGCGCCGCGCTCGCGGTGGAGGGGCTCATCCTGGCCTTCGGGTCACCCGCGATCATCGTCGGCTCGGCGATCCTGCTCGGGCTGGGCCTGTTCGTGCTCATGCTCGTGGGCTGAGGGAGCGCAGCGGCCCGTCGCGGGGACGCGCGGGGAAGGGCTCAGGTGGCCTCGTCGTCGAAGGGCGGGCGCTTGCCGTTGAGGCGCGCCGCGGGCTTCTTCTCCTGCTCCTCTTCCTCCCAGAAGTGCTTCTGTACGAAGCGCTTCGGGTTGAGGTCCTGGACGTCGAAGTCCTTGAACTCCGGTCCCAGCCCCTCCTTGATGTCGTTGGAGGCCGAGTTGGCCATGGTCCGGAGTTGTCTCAGGACCCGCCCGACCTGCTGGGCGGCCTTCGGCAGCTGGTCGGGCCCGAAGATCAGCAGCGCGAGAAGGAGGAGGATGACGAACTCCACCCCGCCGATGTTGAACATGCGCGACCCTCGTCCCTCGGTGTACCTGCCGGCCCCAAGCAGGTTAACCGGTATCAGCCGGGTTCGGTAACCCTGCCCTGGTCACACCTGGGAGTCGGAACGCGGACCAGCCCCCCACTCGGCGAGCGGAGGGCTGGGGAAACGCACGTGCGGCGGTCTAGATCGCTCGAACGTCCGCCGCCTGCGGGCCCTTCGGGCCCTGGATGATGTCGAACTCGACCTTCTGGTCCTCTTCCAGGTTCCGGAAGCCGGTGCCCGTGATCGCCGAATAGTGCACGAACACGTCGGGCTGACCACCCTCGACTGCGATGAACCCGAAACCCTTCTCAGAGTTGAACCACTTCACGGTGCCCTGAGCCATGTGCTCTCCCTTGGGGACTACGGCGGGGCCGCACCCTGCTGGCCCCGGGTCGCCGGGCGCCTCACCGACGAGTAATCCCCGTATCGACAAGCGCCCACGTGAAGTTCCGCGAGGCGCCTCGGGCATCCATGGAAACTACAACAGCAACCAGTTGCAGACAGTACCAGGGAGGGTGGTGCCCTGCCGAGGCTTTTGCGGCAGGAATCCACCTTCTCCATGTGGCCTGTTTCGGCTACTGGAAACAGTTGCATTCAGCCCTCGCTCCGACTAATGGAGTTCGGGAATGCGGGTTGTCCGCCGATGGGTCAGGAGGCGCCGTTGCCGTAGATCCACACGTCGAACCAGAGGCGTTCGCGCCACACGGTCTCGTCGATCGGATAGGCCGCCAACACCGGGTAGAAGTAAGCGAAGTAGGCGACGACCAACAACAGGACGACGCCGTACACGATGCCGCCGCCCGCCCGCAGATAGGGGGCGAAACGAGGGCTGTCGTCCGCGGCCCCCATCACCAGGCCGAGCGACAGCACGATCGCCAGGACGAGGAACGGCAGCAGCGGGAGCGCGTAGAAGAGGAACATGGGGCGGTCGGGGTAGGCGAACCACGGCAGCCATCCCGCGGCGACGGCCAGCAGCACCGCTCCCGCGCGCCAGTCGCGGAAGGTCACCCACCAGGCGAACATGACGACCAGGGCGAGGAGGCTGACCCACCAGATGACCGGTGTGCCGATCGACACGACCGAGGTCACGCAGTTGCCGGTCCCGCAGCCGACGGCCTCACCGTTGTAGTGGAACATCACCGGCGTGCGCATGACGAGCCACTCCCACGGCGCGGAGATGTACGCGTGGTCGCTGGTGAGGTCGGTGTGGAACCCCATCATCCGGCGGTGGTAGTCCACCAGGCTCCACAGCGCCTCCGCCGGGACGCGCAGGAACCCGGGCACCACGTCCGGCAGCATCCCGTCCGCGTGGTCTCGGTTGTAGCCCCCGCGCGTGAACAGCCATCCCGACCACGAGACCAGGTAGACGACCCCCGCCACCCCCACGGTCTGGAGGAACGCCGGTACGGCGTCGATCCCGAGCCACCGCCAGAACGGCCGCACCTGGCCCACGCTGCTCCGCGCCCCGTAGTCCCACGCCACCGTGAGCAGGCCGAACGCCGCCACGAAGAACAGCGCCGACCACTTGGTGCCGATCGCCAGTCCGAAACAGAGCCCCGCCGCCAGCCGCCACCAGCGCATCCCCAGCCACCCCACCGCGGCCAGGTCGGCCCCCGCCTCCGACAGGCGGGCCAGGCGCTCCCGGGTCCTGTCCCGGTCGATGACCAGACAGGTGAACCCGGCGAGGATCCACAGGGTGAGGAAGATGTCCACCATCGCGATGCGGCTCAGCGTGAAGTGCAGGCCGTCCAGCGCCATGATCAGGCCCGCCGTGCAGCCCAGCAGCAGGGACCGGGTCATGCGGGTGGCCAGGCGCACCAGGATGAGGACCGAGACCGTCCCGGCCAGGGCCGCGGCGAACCGCCACCCCTCCGGGGTCATCGTGGTGCCGAACGGGAACAGGGACCAGAGCCAGTCGCCCAGGGCGATCATCCACTTGCCGACCGGCGGGTGGACGATGAAGTCGCCGCCTCCGGTGAAGATGTCCTGGTTGCCGGTGTTGAGCAGGTCGTCGGCCTCGACCGGCTCCTCGTGGGTCTCGTGCTCGTAGCCGTACTCCCAGAGCCCGTAGGCGTCCTTGGCGTAGTACGTCTCGTCGAAGTAGATCCGCTCGGGCTGACCCAGGTTGAAGAGCCTCAGGGCACCGGCGAACAGCGCGACGAGGGAGGCCCCCAACCAGGCCAACCACCAGGGGGAGGGGTCGGAGGGCAGGAACCGGGCGCGCACCGGGGCCGTGCGGGGTAGATCGGGCGGCGTCGAGGGCTCTGCCTCGGAGGAAAGTGCGGTGGAGGTCATCTCGGCTCGTAGGTTGGGGTCGGAGATGGTTGTCCGTTGCGGACATACCACGAAACCAGGTTCCGGGTGGCGTGACAGAGCCAACCGTAGCGTGACAGGACGGGGATCACAGTGGTTGAGGGTGAAGCTGGAGCGCGGCGGGTCGGGACCCTGACTCTTGCCGGGTTGCCCATCGGGAACCTGGAGGACGCGCCGCCCCGGCTGCTGCGAGCCCTGGGGGAGGCGCGGGTCATCGCGGCCGAGGACACACGCAGGCTACGCCAGTTCGCCTCCCGCGCGGACGTGCGACTGGGAGGGGCCGAGGGCGCCCGTGTCGTGTCCTACTACGACGCCAACGAGGGGCGCCGCACCGACGAGCTGCTGACCGATCTGAGGGAGGGCCGCGACGTCATCGTCGTGACCGACGCGGGGATGCCGGGGGTTTCCGATCCCGGTTACAGGCTCGCCGCCGCCTGCGCGGAGGAGGACATCACGGTCACCGCGATCCCCGGGCCGTCCGCTGTCACCACCGCGCTCGTCGTGTCCGGGCTGCCGACCGACCGCTTCTGCTTCGAGGGCTTCCCTCCGCGCAAGGGCCTGCCGGGGTACCTGGCCGACCTGGCGGCGGAGCGCCGCACGATGGTGTTCTTCGAGAGCCCGCACCGCGTCGCCGCGACCCTGGAGGCGATGGCGGCGGCGTTCGGCGCCGACCGGCGGGCCGCCGTCTGCCGTGAGCTGACCAAGACCTACGAGGAGGTGCGCCGGGGCGGGCTCGGGGAGCTGGCGGCCTGGGCCGCCGAGGGGGTGCGGGGCGAGGTCTCCGTCGTGGTGGAGGGCGCCCGCAGGCGTGCCGAGGAGACCACGGACGCGGAGCTGGTCGGCTCGGTCGCCGCGCTGGAGGAGGAGGGCGTGCGCCGCAAGGAGGCCATCACCCGTGTGGCCAAGGAGACCGGTGTACCCAAGCGGCGGGTCTACGACCTCGTGCACGGGATCGTCGCCGCGGAGTGACCTCCGGGCCCGTGCCCGCCGGCCCCGCGTGTCGCCGAACGCCGACGGACGGCGGCGGCCGGCGCGGGGAAGGGCGGGTGACGTCTGGGAGAACTGGGGCGCCCCACGGAACCTTTTCCCGTTCTGCGCGTCTCATCAGCAACAAAACCCTGATCACCGATGAGGACCGTTCATGAGAAGTCAGCTCTTCCAGCAGGCCCAGGAGAACAACCAGCCGGGCATGCACCTCCAGAACCACAAGATGCTCCGCGTGGGCCTCAACGGTGAGTTCTACGCGCGCCAGGGCGCCATGGTCGCCTACCAGGGCCAGGTCGACTTCTCCTACGAGGGGGCGGGGAGCGTCGGCAAGTTCTTCAAGAAGGCCTTCACGGGCGAGGGCATGCCGCTGATGAAGGTGTCCGGCCAGGGCGACGTGTTCCTCGCCCGCGACGCCTGGGACATCCACCTGATCGACCTGGAGAACGAGCACCTCACCGTGAACGGCGAGAACGTGCTCGCCTTCGAGGCGGGTCTGGGCTGGGACATCCGCCGGGTGGAGGGGGCCGGGATGACCGCCGGGGGTCTGTTCAACACGGTCTTCAGCGGCCAGGGCCGGGTGGCCGTGGCCTGTCACGGGGCTCCCGTGCTGATCAACGTCGACCAGCCCACCTTCGTCGACACCGACTCCGCCGTGGCGTGGTCCAGCTCGCTGCGCACGGGTGTGCGCCGCACGGCGAAGGCGGGAGCGCTGATCGGCCGGGGCAGCGGCGAGGCGCTCCAGCTGTCGTTCGAGGGCCAGGGCTTCGTCCTGGTGCAGGCCTCCGAGGGTGCCCCCGCCCCCGTCGCCGCAGGGTGACCGGCCGCCGCCGGACCGTCGGCGGCCGGTCGGCGGCGGTGAGGGGGCGGGACACGACGAGGGCCCCGGGAACGTGTCGGAACACGTTCCCGGGGCCCTCACCCCTTGCGCCGGGACTCCGGGGAGGCCCGGGTGCCGGCCGGAGACGCTAGGCCGCGTCCCGCGGATCATTGCGGGCTCGCGTCACCCAGGCTGCCTCTCGCCGCGCCGACTGCGCTTGGACAGCCAAACTCGGGCTGACCTGCGCTACTCGTCCTGGCAGCCGCTCGCGTCGATCGGCGCAAGCGCCGAGTCAACCGAGAGCATCCACGGACCACGCCCTAGACCACGGCGCCGTCGTCGGCGTCGCGGGCGGCCTTGGCCGCCACCTTCTGCTTGGCCTTGCGGTCCTTGATCACGTGCGGCGGAGCCGTCTTGTCCCACTTCTGCAGCCAGATGGCCAACGGCACCGCGACGAAGATCGTGGAGAGCACACCCGTGCTCAGACCGACCAGCATGGCGATGGAGAAGTCCTGGAGCGAGGACCCGCCGAGGAAGACGAGGAAGCCCAGGATGATCAGCGCGCCGACCGCGGTGTTCACCGTACGCGGCAGCGTGTTGAGGAGCGCCCGGTTGGCGATCTCCCCGAACGAGGACTTCTCGTCCCGCGCCCACTCGTCGCGCACCCGGTCGAACACCACCACCGTGTCGTTGACGGTGAAGCCGATGACGCTGAGGATCGACGCCAGGAAGACGCCGTCGATCGGCTTGCCCAGCCAGATGAACAGGCCGACCACCAGCACCACGTTGAACGCCAGCGACAGGATGGTGGAGAGGCCGAACGACCAGCGGAAGCGCCAGGCCAGGTAGATCATCTGGAGCGCCAGTGCGGCGCCCAGCGCGATCAGCGCCCGGTTGCGCAGCTCGTCGCCCATGCTCGGGCCGATCAGCTCGTCGCTGACCAGCTCCACGCCGCCGGTCTCCTCCGCGAGGGCGTCGGCGATGCTGCCCGCCTCCGTGTCGGAGATGTTGCCGGTGCGCACCGCGATGTCGCTGTCACCGGACTCCTGGACGACCGCGGTGTCCGAACCCGGGAAGTTCAGCCCGGAGATGACGCCGCGGGCCTCGTCCACCGAGATCGTCGAGTCCCCGGTGAACTCGTACTCCATCACGCGGCCGCCGGTGAACTCGACACCCAGGTTGGTGTCGCGCACCAGCGGCGCGGCGATCGCCGCCACCACGATCAGCGCCGCCACGATGAGGCCCTTGGCGCGGTGCTTCATGATGTCGGGGTTCTTCTGGACCAGCCAGGTACGGACCGGGCCGATCTGGCTCAGCCCACTGACGGCCGGGTGCTTGCGGATGACCGCCCTGCGGACCGCCCACTCGACGAACACGCGCGCGATGATCAGCGCGGAGAACATCGAGACGATGGTGCCGATGCTCAGGGTCACACCGAAGCCCTGGACGGTGCCGGAGGCGAAGAAGAAGAGCAGTGCCGCCGCGATGAGCGTCGTGACGTTGGTGTCCAGGACGGCGCTCCACGCCTTGCGGGAACCCTCGACGAACGCCTTCTCCAGGCTCGGCGGGATCGCCCGGCGGCGACGGCGCGCGAGGGCGCCCGTCTCGGCCTTGGACGCCTCGTCCTCCGTGGCGTCCCGCATGCCCGAGGACTTGTTGGACTCGTACACCTTCTGCTGGCGCTGGTACTCCTCACGCGCGCGCTCGAAGATGAGCACGTTGGCGTCGATGGCCATACCGATCGCCAGCACGAAACCGGCCAGACCCGGCAGCGTGAGCGTTGCACCCAGGGCGACCAGAGCTCCGTACGCGATGAGCGTGTAGAACGCCAGCGCGAGCGAGGCCAGGAAGCCGACCAGCCGGTAGACCAGGGTGATGTACAGCGCGGTGAACGCGATGCCCAGGAGGGCGGCGATGGCGCTGGCCTCGATGGCGGCGGCACCCAGGGTCGGACCGACCGTCTGGCGCTGGACCTCGGTGACCGGCAGCGGCAGGGAGCCGCCCTCGATCAGCACGGCCAGCTCGTCCGCGGTCTCACTGGTGAAGGTGGGACTGGTGATGCTGGTGGAGCCGCCCGGCATGCCGACCTCACAGCCGATCTCCGGGTTCACCTCCGGAGCGGAGATGATCTGGTCGTCCAGCACGATCGCCACACGGCGCCGCGGGTCGCCCTGCTCGTAGCAGGCGGCGGCGCCGGTCAGCTCCGCCCACTGGTCGCGGCCCTCACCGCGGAAGTTGACGTTGACCGTCCACTGGGTGCGGTTGACGCTGTCGAGGGCGGCGTCGGCACTGGACACCCGGTCGCCGCGGATGGCGGTGTCGCCGAGCTGGAGGTAGGTCCCGTCGGCGTCCGGCAACGTCATCGCGACGTCGTCCGGGTTCTCCGCGCTGGGACCTGCCGGGGCCTGCTGCCCGCCGGTGGGGTCGCCGCCCATGCCGCCCATGAGCTCTTCCAGCTGCTCGGGGGTCATCTCCTCCCCGCCGCCTTCGGCACCCTCCTCGGGGGCGTCCTCGGTGTCGGAGGGGGCTCGGGCCTCGTCGGCCTCGGCAGCCGGCGCGTTCGCGAAGTCGCCCCCGCCGCCCCCGGGCGCCTGCACGCCCTGGCCGCCCTGTTCGCCGACGCCCAGCACCGGGTGGAAGGACAGCTGGGCGGTGCGGCCGACGATCTGCGCGGCCTCCGCCGGGTCCTGCACGCCGGGAAGCTCGACGATGATCCGGTTCTCACCGGAACGGGACATGGTCGCCTCGGCGACACCGAGGCGGTCGATGCGCTGTCGCAGCACCTCGACGACCTGGTCGGTGTTGTCGGAGTCGGCGGGCGTGCCGTCGGCGCCGTCCTGGGTCTCCAGGACGATCTGTGTACCGCCGCTGAGGTCGAGCCCCAGGCGCGGTGGAAGGAACCACGCCGCGCCGAACGCGACGAGGATGACGAGGAGGGAGATGAGCGCGCGTGTCCAGCGCGCTCCCGCTCCCGTTTGACTGGACAAGGGGTAGGTACCTCTCACTGCGAAGACGGATAGCCGAACGCATGCCCGGAAGGGACCGGGCGGGGGGTGCGGCCGGGGATGGTCAGATGACGGTGTTCGCTGCGAGAGGCGGAGCCCGTGTCTGCGGCAGCTCCCCGGTGGTGACCTGTTCGGGTACGGGGTCGGAGGCCGGAGGCGGCAGCGGCCACCAGGGCTGGTCCCACACGGCCAGGCGCAGGGCGCGACCGGGTACCGCGTCGGGCAGGTCGCGCAGAAGGGAGCGCTGGTCGCAGGTGGTGGCGGGGGGCCCGACCGTGACCATGGGGTTCTCGACCAGGTTCGCGCGCTCGCGCGGGGTCACCGGCTCCTGCGCGGCCGCGTCGGCATGAGCGCCCTGGGGGGCGCTGGCCAGGCCGTGCGGCGGCAGGTGGGCGGAGACGGGTTCGCCGCCCGTGCCGGAGGCCACGGGAAACGACAGGATGACCAGCAGCACCATGCTCGTGAGGAGCGCGGTGGTGTGCCGGGCAGGGCGGGGTAGGGCACGGGTATCCGTGGTGACCACCGCCTCAGGTGAAGGACCGGGAAGAGGGTGTTTTCGCCGGCGCGCGCCCCGGCGGCACGCGGCTCGTCCAGCAGAGCATACGGGTACGTGTCGCCCCCGGGGAATCGTGCCCGGCCGCGAACGGTCGGGCCACCGGGACCAACCGCGGCGGCACGGGCGACGGACGCGCCCGAGCGGGAGAAATGAGGTGCGGGGCAGGCCCCCGTCGGCTTTAGGCTTGGGGCATGTCGTCGAATCGCCACATCCTGACCGCGGTCGCCTGGCCCTACGCCAACGGACCGCGCCACATCGGTCACGTGTCCGGCTTCGGAGTTCCCTCCGACGTCTTCTCCCGCTTCCAGCGAATGTCGGGCAACCACGTGCTGATGGTCAGCGGCACGGACGAGCACGGCACCCCGGTCCAGGTGCAGGCCGACCAGGAGGGCGTCACCCCGCGCGAGCTGGCCGACCGCTACAACCGGATCATCTCCGAGGACCTCGTCGCCCTCGGCCTGTCCTACGACCTCTTCACCCGCACCACCACCGGCAACCACTACGCGGTCGCCCAGCAGCTGTTCACCACGCTGTACGACAACGGATACGTCTTCACCCGCACCACCAAGGGCGCGGTCTCCCCGTCCACCGGCCGTACGCTGCCCGACCGCTACATCGAGGGCGTCTGCCCGATCTGCGGTTACGACGGCGCGCGCGGCGACCAGTGCGACAACTGCGGCAACCAGCTCGACCCGATCGACCTCATCTCCCCCCGTTCGCGGATCAACGGCGAGACCCCCGAGTTCGTGGACAGCGAGCACTTCATGCTCGACCTGCCCGCGTTCGCCGAGGTCCTCTCCACGTGGCTCACGGGCAAGGAGGGGGAGTGGCGGCCCAACGTCCTCAAGTTCTCCCTGAACCTGGTGGACGACCTCCAGCCGCGCGCGGTCACCCGCGACCTCGACTGGGGTGTGCCGATCCCGCTGGACGGCTGGAGCGACAACGCCAACAAGCGCCTGTACGTGTGGTTCGACGCGGTGATCGGCTACCTGTCCTCGTCCATCGAGTGGGCGAAGCGGGTCGGCGAGCCCGACGCGTGGAAGCGCTGGTGGCAGACCGACGAGGCCCGGTCCTACTACTTCATGGGCAAGGACAACATCGTCTTCCACTCGGTGATCTGGCCCGCGATCCTCCTGGGAGCCGCGGGCGAGGGCGACCGGGGCGGCGACGAGGGGCCGCTCGGACGGCTCAACGTCCCCACCGAGGTGGTCTCCAGCGAGTTCCTCACCATGGAGGGGCGCAAGTTCTCCTCCTCGCGCCGCGTCGTCATCTACGTGCGCGACTTCCTGGAGCGCTACTCGGCCGACTCACTGCGGTACTACATCATGGCCGCCGGGCCCGAGACCCAGGACACCGACTTCACCTGGGCCGAGTTCGTGCGCCGCAACAACGACGAGCTGGTCGCGGCCTGGGGCAACCTGGTCAACCGCTCCATCTCCATGGCGGCCAAGAACCTGGGCGAGATCCCCGCCGCCGGCGAGCTCACCGACGAGGACCGGGCCGCGCTGCAGGCGTCCGCGGACGCGTTCGGACGGGTCGGCGAGCGGCTGGAGCGGTCCCAGTTCAAGGCGGGCCTCCAGGAGGCCATGCGGACCGTCGCCGAGGCCAACAAGTACATCTCCGACCAGGCTCCGTGGGCGCTGAAGAAGACCGACCCCGAGCGGATGGCCACCGTCCTGCACGTGGCCCTCCAGCTGGTCCACGACGCCAACACCCTGCTGACGCCGTACCTGCCCGAGTCGGCGAACAAGGTGCACGCGATGCTCGGCGGTACCGGGACCTGGACGGGCATGCCCCGCCTCGACACCGGTCACGACACCGTCGGCGGCTCGGAGGAGACGGTGGACTACCTGGTCATCACCGGTGACTACGCCGGGGACGCCGCGCGCTGGGAGTCCACGCCGATCGTGCCGGGCACGCCGCTGGGGCGTCCCGAGCCGCTGTTCGCCAAGCTCGACCCGTCCGTCGTGGACGAGGAGCTGGCCCGCCTGGAGGGGCCCACGGAGACGGAGTGACGAGAGCATCAGCCTCGGCGTGATCGAGTCCCTGAGGGCGGTCGGCTACGGCTC
>NZ_JBHXQY010000135.1:0-13209 GCF_042716955.1 Nocardiopsis sp. NPDC058631
AAACATTTTTTGTTTGGGGGTGTGTTTTTTTTTTTAACGCGCGGGGGGCGGGGCCGCCCGGGGGCCCCCCCCCCCCCCCTCGGCTCAGGAGGTCACGCCGCTCAGTTCGTTGGGGGTCTCCTCCAGGGTGGCCGAGGCGGTCACCTCACCGGTCCCCAGGTCCACGGTGTGGATCTGACGGGTGGCCGTGTCGGTGACGTAGGCGGTCTCCCCCCGGACGAACAGGGACGGGCGGGGCTGCTGCCACTCCAGCGGCTCCTCCCACGCGTCCATCAGCGCGATGGAGTCGACGACCTCGCCCTCCTCCTGGTCGATGACGTGCAGGGAACCGTCGGTGCCCAGGACCAGCGCCTCGCCCTGCGGGCCGCGGCCCAGGGAACGGAAGGTGTAGCTGGAGGGCAGGTCCACCAGGGACAGGGAGGCGTCGGTGCTGTCGATCAGGGCGACCCGCTCGGGGCGCTCCAGTTCGGCGTCCGGGTCGGTCTTGTAGTCGCCCAGGACGATCGGGGAGGCGTCGGTCCCGGCCTGGTTGCCGATGCGCCCGTAGTCGTGCTCGGCCTCCACCTTGGTGAACTCACCGTCCCGGTACATCAGGGCGCCGTCCTCGCAGCCGATGACGACGGTCTCCCCCTCGGCGGTGGTCTCCCCGTGGACGCCGGGGCAGTCCTCGCTGCGGGCGACCTCCTCGCGGTCGGCGTCCAGCACGAGGGCGCCCACCCGCTCCTCCTCGTCGCCGAGGGTGACGAGGAGTTCCCCGTTCTCCAGCTCGACGGCCACGCCGTGGTGGGCCTCCTCGGTCGTGTACACGTCCATGTCCTCGGGCGTGCCCTCGCCCAGTGCGTCGGTGTCGAACGAGGTCACCTCGCCGCTGCCGTCGGCGAACAGCACCGTGCGCCCGGCGTGCCGGACCACGTGGCCGGGGGTGTCGGCGGCGAACACGGTGTCGGTCAGCTCGCCCGCGGCGGCGTCGAGCACCTGGAAGCCGTCGGAGGTCGAGACGAACAGGTGGCGGTCGTCTCCGGCGGGGTTGAGCCGGTTGAAGCCCTCCAGGTCGATGTCCTCGGCGACCTCCAGGGTGGTGCCGTCCAGGACGAGGACGCCGCCGTCGTAGGTGACCGCGATCGGATCGGTGACGGCGGCCCCGGTGCCGGAGGCCGCGGGGGTCTCGTCGGAGGTGCCGCCCGGTTCGGTGGAGCAGGCTGTCAGCAGCAGTCCCGCCGACAGGACGACGGGCAGTGCCGCCTTGGTCGCGGTGTGCGAGGTTCTCATGGTCTTCGGTCCTCGTGTCTCATGAATCGTGTTCTCGTACGCGGCACGCCGGGTGGCGGTGCCGGTGCCGGTGGGGGTGTGCTCGGGCCGGTCCTTGGCGGCCGGGCACGGTCGGGGGCGCTCCCGCAGGGGCGTGGGGGTCGGGTCACGGGGGCCGTGCGGGCCCCGGGGCTGGTCTAGCTGCTCAGGCCGGTGACGATCGCCGTGGTGTTGGCGCGCATCATGTCCAGGTAGGTGGCCGCGTCGCCGCCCTCGGCGGTCAGCGATTCGGAGAAGAGCGGTATGACGTCGATGTCCACCCCGGCCTCCTCGGCCATCACGGTGGCCAGGCGGTCGGGCTGGGAGGAGTCGGCGAACACCGCCCGCACCCCCGCCGCCTCCACCGTCTCGGCGAGCGAGCTCAGGTCCGAGGCGCTGGGCGAGGCCAGGGTCGTGCCGCTGGGGATCACCGCTCCGACGACCTCGAAGCCGTAGCCGTCGGCGAGGTAGCCGAAGACGTGGTGGTTGGTGACGAGCTTGCGGTTCTGGGAGGGGATGGTGTCGAACTCGTCGGTCATCCACGTGTGGAGGGTGAGCAGTTCGGCCCCGTAGGCGTCGGCGTTGGCACGCACGGCGTCGGCGTCGACCCCGCCCACCTCCTCGACCACGTTCTCGGCGATGAGGTCGACGGCGGTGGCGACCCGCCGCGGATCGGTCCAAAAGTGCGGGTCGGGTTCTCCCTCGCTCTCGTCGGAGGTGTAGGCGAGGGGGTCGACGTGCTCGCCGACCGCGAGGGTGGGGACGCCCGCCTCCCCGGCGGACTCCACGTTGCGGAGCACCCCCTCCTCCAGGCCGAGCCCGTTGTGGACCACCAGTGCGGCGTCCTCGATGGTCGCGGCCTCCTGTGCGGAGACCCCGAAGGAGTGCGGGTCGGCGTCCGGTTTCATCAGCACGGTCACCTCCGCCTCGTCGCCGACCACCGCGCGGGTGATGTCGCCGAGGATGTTGGTGGTGACGACCACGCCGGCGTCGGAGTCCCCGCCGGGGGCGCAGGCGACGAGGCCGAGCGGGCCGGCCAGGGCGAGTGCGAGGGCGGCGCCGGTGCGGCGCGGGGTCAGGGGTCGGGGTGTTCTCATCGGTTCACCGTCCGGTCTCGACCATGTGCCGCGGCGCGACCTCGGTCTCGAAGGTGCGCGCCACGCGCAGGTCGTCGTTGTAGTCGATCTCGTGGACCAGGCCGCCGTGCACGTCGTTGACGTAGGCCCGGGAGGTGTCCACGCGCAGGGTGGGCGGGTCCTCGGTGTCCACCCGGTCCAGGAGCGGGGTGGCGGCCGACTCCTCCCCGGTCCGGGGGTCGAAGGAGTGCAGGGTGCCGTCCTCGGTGAGCGCCAGGACGGAGGCGCCCTCGCCGATCGCCGCCACCGAGACCACGCCGGGCAGCTCCCAGTGGTCCCATCGCGGTTCGGAGAGGTCGAGCACGAGGACCGTGTCCGGGGCGGGGACCGTGGCCAGGGCCGCGGCCCCGGGGCGGTGGTGGAACCCCTCGGGCCGGGCGTTCTCGGGCAGGTCGTCGGGGTGGGGGAGCAGTTCGCCCGTGAACTCCCCGTCGTCCTCGGTGACCAGGAACGCGCCCTCGTCGCAGCCGATGACCAGGCCGCGCCGGGTCGTGGCCTGCCCCTGGGGCGCGGTGCACTCCCCGCCCAGGGCCTGGACCCGTTCGCCGGACCGGTCGTCGACGTGGACGCCGTCCGCGGCGGCGGTGACGACCGCCCCGCCGTAGGGGGCCGCGACGGCCGGGTCGGTCCCGTCGAGGGAGGAGGTGACCGGCTCCACCGCGCCCTCCTCCAGGGCCGGGCGGTCCAGCAGGGAGAGCGCGCCCCGGCCGTCGGTCAACGCGGTGAGGGCGGTGTCGGTCGCCGCGTTCTGGGCGGCGACCCCCTCGACGGTTCCGGCCGGGCGGACGTCGGCCCTGTAGTAGTGGACGTGGTCACCGTGGTCCACGGTCCAGACGCCGCTGTCGATCACAGTGGTCATCCGCTCATCGGATGACACGAGGTGTGCGAATCTCCCGTCGCCCGTGATGCCGTCGACCTTCCCGACCGGGTCCAGGAGGGTGCTCTCCCCGGTGATCAGGTCGAGGACCTGGACCGGCCCCTCGGCGTCGGCGATGACCAGGCGGGACTGGGGTTCGGCGGTCTCCTCCGCCCCCTCCACGTATCCGTGGGGGGTGGCCCCGCCCTCCTCCGGCTCCTGTGATCGGTCCGGGGCCGAGGCGCATCCGGCGAGCAGGGCCGCGGTGAGCAGCCCGGCGGACACCCGGGGGGCCGCGCTCCTGCGGTGGGGGCGGTTCATGACGCGTTCGACCTTTCGTTCACGGGGTTCGGTGCGGGGGTCGCGGCGGCGGTCCGGGGGCGCAGGGCGGCACCCAGCAGGGGGCGCACCCGGGACGCGGCGACCGAGGCGAAGAAGAAGGTGACGGCCGTGGCCGAGATACTGGCCCCCGCGGCCGTTCCCCAGTGCCAGGAGACGAGCAGGCCCACGAAGGTCGAGGCGGTACCCAGCAGGGCGGCGCCGGCCATGATCGCCGGGATGCTCCTCGCCCAGATCGCGGCGGCGGCCGGAGGGGCGATGAGCAACCCGAAGACGAGCAGGGTGCCGACCACGTGGAAGGAGGCCACCACCGCCAGGGTGATGAGGCCGAGCATCGCGGCGTGGGCCGCCCTGGGCGCCAGCCCCAGCGTCGTCGCCTTGCGCGGGTCGAAGGCCAGGGCCACGAAGGAGCGGTGGCCCCCGATCGCGATCAGCAGGGCCACCAGCAGGGCGAGCGCCAAGAGGAGCAGGTCCCGTTCCCGCACCGCCAGGACGTCGCCGAAGAGGAAACCGGTCAGGTCGACGGCGAAGGAACCGGAGTGGGAGACGATGATCACGCCCGCCGAGAGCATGCCGACGAAGAGCAGCCCGATGCTCGTGTCCTGGGACAGCCGCGGCGACCGGTTCAGGGCGGTGACGCCCAGGGCCATCGCGGCGGCGGCCAGGCCAGCTCCCACGAAGAGGTTCCCGCCCAGGAGCGAGGCCAGGGCGACACCGGGCAGCATCCCGTGCGACATCGCGTCGCCGAGGAAGGCCATGCCGCGGAGCACGACCCAGGTTCCGGCGAGGGCGCAGACGAGGGAGACGAGGACGCCTCCCCACAGGGCGCGTTGGACGAACACGACCTCGAACGGGTCGAACAGGGCTTCCATGTCGGGCACTCTATAATGAAAACCGTTTTCAATACCAAATCGGGAGTAGCCATGACCTCGGTCGATACGGCCACATCGGCGGCGGTGACGCTGGAGGACGTGTACGCGGGCTACGACGGACGGGCCGTCCTGCACGGCGTCACCGCGACGATCCCCGCCGGTACCGTCACCGCCCTGGTCGGTGCCAACGGTTCGGGCAAGTCGACCCTCCTGGCGGTGATGGCCGCGACCCTGGCGCCGACGGCGGGCAGGGTCCTGCGGGGAGCCGCGCGCCGCCCCGCGTTCGTGGTGCAGCGCAGTGCGGTCTCCGACGCGCTGCCCGTCACGGTGCGCGAAACCGTCGAGATGGGGCGGTGGGCCGAGCGGGGACCGTGGCGCCGCCTGACACCGCAGGACAGGGCCGCGGTCCACACGTGCATGGACCGGCTGGGCGTCGCCGACCTGGCCCGGCGCCGGCTGGGGGACCTGTCCGGAGGGCAGCGCCAACGGGTCCTGCTGGCCCAGGGGCTGGCGCAGGAGGCGGATCTGCTCCTGCTCGACGAGCCCGCCACCGGGCTGGACGCCGACTCGCGCGAACGCATCATGGCGGTGCTGGCCGAGGAACGGGGGCGCGGCGTCACCGTGATCCACGCCACGCACTCGCACCGGGAGGCCGCGCACGCCGACCGGATCCTGCGGATGCGGGACGGGCGCCTGGTGGAGGCCGGGGACGCGGGCATGTGAGGGAGCCGGGGTGAGCCCCCGCCCCCGCCACCGGGGCGCTCCCTAGAGGACCTTCTCGAAGCACAGGGAGGAGGCCGTCTCCGCGTACGCGCCGAAGCCCGGGATGGGCGCGTAGCCGGACCGGGTGTAGAAGCGCACGGCGTCCGGTTGGCGGTCACCGGTCTCCAGCCGCAGGCACTTCCACCCGCGTTCGCGCGCCCAGTCCTCCAACGCGGCCAGGATCCGGGGGGCTGCGCCGGTCCCCCTCCGCTCGGGGAGGACGTACATCCGCTTGACCTCGCCCGTCCCGTCACCCAGGTCGCGGAGCCCGCCGCATCCCACGGCGGTGCCCGACCCGTCGCGGGCCACGGTGAACACCGCGATGTCGTCGGCGGAGGGGGCCACCCCCGGCTCGGAGTCGGGGGTGCCGTACCGTGCGGTGATCTCCGCGCGCTGCCCCGCGCGCAGGGCAGCGGCGTCGGGGTCGTCCCAGTTCACGATGTCGATGCGCATGCGCGGCAAGGTACCGTCCCCGTGTTTCGGGGGGATGACGCCGCACGTACCGCGGCCCGGCGGTGCCCTCGCCGCGCTCAGGACCCGTCGGTGAGGGCCTCGCGCATGACCCGGAACTTGGACTCGGTCTCGGCGAGCTCGGAGGCCGGCTCCGACTGTGCCACGATCCCGCCCCCGGCGAACAGCCGTGCCCGCGCACCGTCCACGCGGGCACAGCGCAGGGCGATGCCCCACTCGGAGTTGCCCGCTCCGTCGAGCCACCCGACCGGACCGGCGTAGCCGCCGCGGTCCATGCCCTCGGTGGCGGAGATCAACCGCATGGCGGTGCCGGTGGGGGTGCCGCCGACGGCGGCGGTGGGGTGGAGGGCGGCGACGGCGTCCAGGGCGGAGACGCCGGCGGACAGGCGCGCGTGAGCGCGGGTCGCCAGGTGCTGGACGTTGGCGAGCCGCAGCAGGCTCGGACGCGGGGGGACCTCCATCTCCTCCGCGAGCGGTGCGAGGGCGGTGCGCAGGGAGTCCACGGCCATGCGGTGCTCGTCGACGTCCTTGGCGGAGGCCAGGAGCTGGTCCGCGAGGCGCCGGTCGCTGTCGGGGTCCTCGCCCCGGGGGCGGGTGCCGGCCAGGACCAGTGAGGTGAGCCGGTCGCCCTCGCGGCGCAGCAGGAGTTCGGGGGTCGCCCCGACCATGCCGTCGACGGAGAAGGTGAAACAGCTGGGGAAGCGCAGGCGCAGGCGTTCGAGGAGGGTGCGGACGTCGATGGGGGAGCGTGCCTCGGCGAAGGCGTCGCGGGCGAGGACGGCCTTGTCCAGCTCCCCGGCGCGGATGCGTGTGACGGTGTCGGCCACCGCGGCCATCCAGGCCTCGCCCGTCAGGGACCCCCGCGCCCAGGTGACCGGGCCGACCGGGCGCGGTTCGGACACCGGGTCCAGGAGCTCACCGGGCCGCCCGCCGGGATCGTCGGAGACGGTGGTCAGCCACGCGCGTCCGCCGCGCCGCCCGACCAGCACGCGGGGTACGACCAGGGCGGATCCGGGCGAGGTGGGGGCGAAGGCGAACGTGCCGAAGGCCACCAGGCCGGTGCCCGCCACACCGACCTCGTCGGTGATCTCGCAGTGCTCCTTGAGCCCGTTGAGCCAGCGGGCCGCCTCGGAGAAGCGGGTGGTGTCGGTCGGCGCGGTTCCCTCGGGTTCGGCTCCCAGGTCCAGCCGCGCGGCCTCGCCCCAGCCCACGATGCCCTCGTCCCCGGTCAGCCACGCCAGCGGGGCGCCGCCCGGTAGACGGCGGACCAGGTCGGCCGTGTGATCAGGCAGGGCAACGGTGCGGACGAACCGTTTGGGTGGACTCAGGGCGACGTTCACGGTCCCCGAGTTTAGGACCTCCCCTGGGGCGTTGTGTCCCGGTCCGTCGAGGTCGGAGGGCCCTTCGCCCGATGTGTTCCCCCACCTGGGCGGTCGATATGGCACGGATATGACCTGAAGCGGGGGCGGGAAGGGGAAAACCCCCTGCTTATCGGTGTTTCGTTGCACTGCCATCATGTTCCCGAACCACCCATGGTGCGACGTTGTCCACACATTGTCCGAATCGTGTCCAAAAATTGACATGCTGCTCTACTCTTGGTCGCGGCGCCACGCCAGGGGGACGGCTGCGCGCGAAGAACCTCAGAGGAGAAACGTTCATGGGATCAGTGGCACGGGCCGAGACCTCGCCGCGTACCGCAGTGCGGTGGGCGGCGTCGGCAGCCGCGACCACCCTCCTGCTGTCGGGCTGCGCCGTCTCCGGCGCCGGAGACGACAGTGACGCCCCCGGCACCGAGCAGGCCGGGACGGCCGCCCAGCTCCAGTGCGAGAGCGGCGGCGGCCAACGCCAGATGCGCGGGGCGTGGCTCACCACGGTCCGCAACATCGACTGGCCCTCCGAGCCGGGCCTGTCCGCGCAGGAGCAGAAGGACGAGCTCGACGCCTACCTCGACGACGCCGTCGACATGGGCCTCAACGCGGTCTTCCTGCACGCGCGGCCCACCGCCGACGCCGTCTACGAGTCCGAGCTGGAGCCGTGGGCGCGCTACCTCACCGGCGAGCAGGGCGGGGACCCCGGCTACGACCCCCTGGAGTACGCGGTGGCCGAGGCCCACGAGCGCGGCCTGGAGATGCACGCCTGGTTCAACCCCTACCGCGTCGGACTCCAGGACCCCGACATCGAGGACATGGCCGACGACCACCCGGTCAAGGAGAACCCGGACTGGCTGGTCGACTACGGCACCGAGGGGTACGTGGACCCGGGCAACCCCGAGGTCCGCGAGTGGGTCACCGGCGTGATCATGGACGTGGTCGAGCGCTACGACATCGACGGCGTCCACTTCGACGACTTCTTCTACCCCTACCCCAAGGACGGCGCCGAGTTCGACGACGACGCCACCTGGGAGGAGCACGGCGGCGGTTTCGACGACCGGGGCGACTGGCGGCGCGACAACGTCAACCAGCTCATCGCCGACGTCCACGAGGGGATCGAGGCCACCAAGCCCTGGGTGAGCTTCGGGATCTCCCCGTTCGGGATCTGGCGCAACGACAGCACGGACCCGAGCGGTTCGCCCAGCTCGGGCCTGGAATCCTACGACGCCCAGTACGCGGACACCCGCACCTGGATCCAGGACGGCACCGTCGACTACGTCGCACCGCAGCTGTACTGGGAGCGGGGCTTCTCCACCGCCGACTACGAGGCCCTGACCGACTGGTGGGCCTCGGAGGTCGAGGGCACCGGGGTGGACCTCTACATCGGCCAGGCCGCCTACCGGGTGGGTGAGGAGGGCTGGGGCGGCGACGACGCGCTCAGCACCCAGCTCGACTACTCCGGTGAGCTGCCCGAGGTCGGAGGGGACGTCTACTTCTCCATCAAGAACCTGCGCGAACAGGCCGCCGACGCCTACGCCGAACTCGCCGACACCCACTACGGGCAGCCGGCGCTCCCCCCGCAGGCGGACTCACCCGAGGACCAGGGGCCCCTCACGGGCGCGGTCCAGGGCGTCCGGGCCCAGGCCGAGGAGGACCGGGTCGAGATCGAGTGGGAGTCCGACGACGCCGCCCGCTTCTACGCGGTCTACCGCCTGCCCGCCGGCGCCGAGGCGGGATCGGAGGAGGCGCGCTGCGCCGCCCTGGCCCCGGAGAACCTCGTGGGCCTCACCGGGGGGACCGCGCTGACCGACACCGACCCGCTGGAGGACGGCTCCGGGTACGTGGTCACCGCGCTGGACGACTACCGGGCCGAGGGCCCGGTGAGCGAGACCGCCGACATCCGGGGCTGACCCGGGCCCGCACCCGGGCGGCAAGGCACGGGACCCCCGGCCGACGGACACCGTCGGCCGGGGGTCCCGCCGTTCCCGCCCCAGTGACCCCGCGCCCCAGTGACCCCGCGGGGTCGGCGCAATGTCCACACCAGGAGAGAAAAAGGTAGGATCTGCTAGCCGAAAATACGTTTCAGGCTAGTAATAGCAAGGGGTAGGTTCGTCCCATGCCGACCTTCCAGATCAGCGAGGCCGCAGACCTCCTCGGCGTCAGCGCCGACACCGTCCGGCGCTGGGTCGACTCCGGCCGACTGGCGGCGACCCGAGACGCCTCCGCGCGGCGCCTCCTGGACGGCGCCGAACTCGCCGCGTTCATGCGCGCGGGCGCGGACGAGGACCCCGGACGCAGGGTCTCCTCCGCCCGCAACCGCTTCCGCGGACTCGTCACCAACGTCGTCCGCGACCAGGTCATGGCAGCCGTGGAGATCCAGGCGGGGCCCCACCGGGTGGTCTCGCTGATGAGCCGCGAGGCCGCCGACGAGCTCGGGCTGGAGGTCGGCACCGTCGCGACCGCCGTCGTCAAGTCCACCGCCGTCGTCATCGAGACGACCGGAGGACGCCATGCGTGAGAGCACCCCCCGGCGCCCCCTCACCGGCGCCCCGCGCGTGCTGTGCGCCCTGTCCGCCGCGGCCCTCACCGCCACCGCGTGCGGCACCGGCGTGGGGAGTCCGGCGGGCGGGGGAGGGGACCTCCACGTCTTCGCCGCCGCCTCGCTCACCGACGTGTTCACCGACATCGCCGCGGACTTCGAGCAGGACCACCCCGGGGTCGAGGTGGTCCTCAACTTCGCCGGAAGCAGCGAACTGGCCGCCCAGATCAACTCGGGCGCCCCCGCTGACGTCTTCGCCGCCGCCGACACCTCCACCATGGAGCAGGTCGCCGAGGGCGAGGGACTGGACGCCGGCTGGGCGGCCCAGAACGGTGGGAACGGCGCCGTCTTCGCCACGAACACGCTCCGGATCGCGTTGCCCCCCGACAACCCCGGCGGTGTCGAGGACTTCGGCGACCTGGCCGGGGACGACGTCTCCGTCGCCCTGTGCGCGCAGGAGGTCCCCTGCGGTGCGGCAGCCGTCACCGCCATGGAGGCCGCCGGGGTCGGGATCACCCCCGTCACCTACGAGGAGGACGTGCGCGCCGTCCTGACCAAGGTCGAACTGGGCGAGGTCGACGCCGGACTCGTCTACGCCACCGACGTCGTCGCCGCGGGGGACCGGGTCACCGGCATCGAGTTCCCCGAGGCCGGCGAAGCCGTCAACGACTACCTTGTCGGCGTGCCGGCCGGTACCGACGACGCCGGACTCGCCGCGGAGTGGGTCGAGCTGGTCCGTTCCGGGGCGGGGGCGCGGGTCCTGGCCGCCGCCGGGTTCGGTACGACGTGACCGTGCGCCCTCCCCGGATCCGGTCCGGGCGCCCGCCGTGGATCCTGGTCCTGCCCGCGCTCGCGGGCGTCGCGTTCCTGGTGCTCCCCCTCACGGGGCTGCTGGTGCGCGCGCCCTGGTCCACGATGGGCGCGCGGGTCACCGAACCCGAGGTGCTGGCGGCCCTGTGGCTGTCCCTGTCGACCGCCACCACCGCCACCCTGCTCTCCCTAGCGTTCGGGGTGCCGCTGGCCTGGCTGCTCGCCCGCACCGGGTTCCCGGGCCGCCGCCTCGTCCGCGCGGTGGTCACCGTCCCCCTGGTCATCCCACCGGTCGTGGGCGGTGTGGCCCTGCTGCTCGTCCTGGGCCGCAACGGCCTGCTCGGCCGCCACCTGGACTCCTGGTTCGGGATCACGATCCCCTTCACCCCGGCCGCCGTCGTCCTCGCCCAGGTGTTCGTCGCCATGCCGTTCCTGGTGATCAGCGTGGAGGGCGCGCTGCGCGGCGCGGACCGCCGCTACGAGGAGGCCGCCGCCACCCTCGGCGCGACCCGGGTCACCGTGTTCACCCGCGTCACCCTGCCCCAGGTGCTGCCGGGCATCGGTGCGGGCGCCGTCCTGTGCTGGGCCCGCGCCCTGGGGGAGTTCGGGGCCACCATCACCTTCGCGGGGAACTTCCCCGGCACCACCCAGACCATGCCACTGGCCGTCTACATGGCCATGCAGCGCGACCCGGAGGCCGCCATCGTGCTCAGCCTGGTCCTGCTCCTGGTCTCCCTGGCCGTCCTGGTCACCCTGCGCGAGAGGTGGGTGAACGCCTGATGGGGCCGACCGGAGACCGACCCCCGGGAGCCGTGCCCCCCGCGCTCGACGCAGCACTGCGGCTGAGCCGGGGGGAGTTCACCCTGGACGTGGCACTGGAGGCCGCCCAGGGGGAGATCCTCGCCCTGCTCGGACCCAACGGAGCGGGCAAGTCCTCGGTGCTGCGGGCCCTGGCCGGGCTGGTGCCCCTGGCGGACGGGCACGTGCGCGTGGACGGACGGGACGAGACGACCACCCCCGTCGAGCGGCGCCCCATCGGCATGGTCTTCCAGGACTACCTGCTGTTCGAGCACATGAGCGCCCTGGACAACGTGGCGTTCGGCCCGCGCTGCCAGGGGATGTCCCGGACGGCCGCCCGGGAGCGGGCCGCCGGGCTCCTCGCCCACATGGGACTGTCCGACCACGCGCGGGCCCGGCCGCGGAACCTGTCCGGCGGCCAGGCACAGAGGGTGGCGCTGGCCCGCGCACTGGCGGTGCGCCCCCGCCTGCTGCTGCTCGACGAGCCCATGGCGGCCCTGGACGCCAGCACCCGCATCGACGTGCGGGCGCGGTTGCGCCACCTGCTGGAGGAGTTCGACGGCGCCACCGTGCTGGTCACCCACGACCCGCTGGACGCCATGGTCCTGGCCGACCGCATCGCGGTCGTCGAGGAGGGGCGCGTCGTCCAGCAGGGCGCCCCCGCCGAGGTGGCGCGGCGGCCCCGCACCCCCTACGTGGCCCGCCTGGTGGGGCTGAACCTCTTCCGGGGGCGGGCCGAGGGCACCACCGTCCTCCTGGACGGGCCCGGGGGCGAGGACCGGGCCCGGGTGCGGGTGCGCGAGCCGCACAGCGGCCGTGCTCTGGTGGCCTTCCCTCCGCGCGCCGTGGCCCTGTACCCGCACCACCCCCACGGCAGCCCCCGCAACGTGTGGCGGCTGACCGTGGACGGGATCGAGAGGTTCGGCGACCAGGTGCGGGTACACCTGGCGGGCCCGCTGTCCCTGGCCGCCGACGTCAGCCCGGCCGGCCTGGCCGAACTGGGCCTGGAACGGGGGGACACGGTGTGGGCGGGTGTCAAGGCGGCCGAGGTCGAGTGCTACCCCGGTTGAGGGAGTCGTCGCAGACCAGCGCGGGTGCGGGAGTTCGCGGTGGCGCTCCGCTCCCGTACGGGGGAACCCCGTTCCCGCCCCTGCGCCGACCGGTCGGAACAGAAACGGAAAAGCGGCGGACACCTGGATATCCCGAGCCCACCCGGGGGAGACTTAAGTCACCCGGAGACGACAGTCCTTCCCCCAGCGGCTGAGGAGGGTGCCATGTCCTTGAGAGAGCACGAGCGACGGATCCTTGAGGAGATCGAGCGGCAGCTCCGCGAGGACGAGCCGGACCTCGCCGGACGCCTGGAGGCCTTCGGCTCCGACGATCCCGACGCCGCGGCCGACCCGGGCCTGGGCGGCTGGAGACCGTGGGTGGCGTGCGGCCTGATCGCCGCCGTCACCGCCGGCCTGCTGGTCCTGCTGTTCGTCCTCACACCCACCGCTCCGCAACCGGATCCCCCGGCTCCGGCAGGGACCTCGGAGACCGTGGGGGGTACGGACAGCGAGCCCGGAGCGGTCGACCCCGGGGGCGCGGACTCCGAGGGCGAGGGCTCCGACGACACCGGCTCCGGGGCAGCGGACGACGATCCGGGCCGCTAGTGTCCTGAGTTCTTCCGGGCTCGCGCCGACGAGGCCGCCTCCCGCCGCGCCCCGGCGCCCGTGGAGCCGCCGGGCCGAACGCGTCGTACATCGCCGTCCCGGAGAGCGCCCGGACGGCCCGCTCACCGACCCGCGAACCGGCACGAAGCGCTGCCCGGGAGCCGCGGGGGAGCACTCCCGCGCAGACCCCGGCGGCGTCCCACACCCGGCACCCCGCACCCGGCGGACGGGGTAGTCACCCTGACAGGGGGAAGAAGGCACAGGACTACCGCCAGGAGTACACCGACCCGGAGCTGAGGGAGCGGCTCAAGGAG
>NZ_JBHXQY010000136.1:0-12971 GCF_042716955.1 Nocardiopsis sp. NPDC058631
GCTCACGACGGACTACGTCCTCTACGCGATGCAGGACCCCGCGGACCGGGGCCCCTCCCCCTACGGCGCACCGGACACGGTGAAGACCGTCAACATGGCGCTGGTGGACGGCGACGGAGACGTATCGGCCTTGGAAGGACGGTTCGGCCCGGCGCCGACGCCGGGCCGGACAGCGACGGACAACGACGGTCCCGCCGCGTCCGCGTCCGGGTCCGGGACGATCCGCCGACTGCCGACCGCGGTCGAAGCCGACCGCTACGGCGGCCTCCTGCACGACCCCGGCTACAACCCCAACACCTTCGACGCACTCCCCACCGCGACCCAGGACGCGGTCTCCGCCTACACCCGGTCCCCTTGGCTGAACCGCTTCGCGCGTCTGCGTCCGTTGAACGAGGCGACGGTGCAGGCCGAACTGGACCGGATCCGGGACGAGAGCCGCTCCCACCCCGGATGGCAGGTCTACGAGATCGGCGGCGGCCGATGGCCCGACCTGGCACGGCTGGAGGAAGCCGCGGAGCGGGGCGGACTGAGCCCCGAGCAGGAGCGGATCGTGCGGCGCGTCCTCGACAGCCCGTACCCGGAGGCGGCACTGGAGAACTTCTACGAACGCTCCGGAAGCGCGGGCCAGATCGCCGAATCCCTCGCCCTGCGCGATGAGCCGGCGCACTTCCCCGACTCCTCGGAAGTCCTGGCGTTGCTCCGGCGCCTGGACCGCGCCACCGGCCGGCCCTTCCCCGAGGGTTTCGAGGCCGTGCACGGCATGTACGAGCACCTGCACCTGCTGGGTGAGGGCAGCACCGACCCCCTGGCCTTGGCGGGGACCACGCACGTGGAACAGGGGCACCTCTCGGTCTCCCTCGGTACCGTTCCGTCCGCGGCGGGCGGCTCCCCCATCGACCTGATGCGGCTGACCGTGCCGGAGGGCACCCGGGGGCTGTGGGTCGGTGACCGGAGCGAACACCCGGGTGAGCGTGAGGTGATCCTCGCCCGGGGGACCCGCTACCGGATCACCTCGGTCGAGCCCTGGGGGCGCGGTTACCTCTTCCACGCCGAGATCCTGCCCCCCGCGCACGACGCCGACGGGGCCGCCGCGGCCCCGGCCTGGACGGGCGAGGTGCTGGACCGCATCGACCGGGCCCTGGACGCGGATGACACGGCAGCGGCCCTGGCCGGGATACGCGGGGCGGCGGAACGCTTCACCGCGGACCTGGCCTCCGCTGTGCGGGATGCCGACGGCCCGGGCCGGACCGCGGCGGTCGGCCGCCTCGAACAGTTGCGGGACGCGGCCGAGCGGCTGGCGGACCGGGCCTCGAAGATCGCCGGCACCGCCCCGGAGGCGGTCGCGGCCACGGTCGCCCTGGCCGCGGACCTCGCCGCTGCCGCGGAGAGCGTCGCCGCGCGCGGTGCCGCCGACGCGGCCGCGGCCCGGGACGCGGTCCCCGAGCCGTCCGAGGTGGACCCCGAGGACCCGGACCGGATCACCGACGCCGCACGGGAGCGCGACACGGCCCTCACGCGGGTCTCGGACGCCGACACCGCGCGCGAGGACGCCGAACGCGCCTCACGCATCGCCTACGAGGCCGCCGACACCGCCGCCCGCACCGCACGGACCACCGGACACGGTGCCGGGGCCCGGGTCGGGGAGGCGCGCGCGGCCGCCGAGACGGCGGACACCCGGCGCCGCGCCGCGATCACGGCCGCCGA
The DNA here is from genome assembly GCF_042716955.1 of Nocardiopsis sp. NPDC058631. NCBI lineage: Bacteria > Bacillati > Actinomycetota > Actinomycetes > Streptosporangiales > Nocardiopsidaceae > Nocardiopsis > Nocardiopsis sp. NPDC058631. The sequence continues at coordinate 1,705 of NZ_JBHXQY010000136.1, forward strand.
GGACGCGGCCGACCGGCACGAGAGCCTCACCCGCGCCGTCAACGTGGCCGCGAACATCGCCATCGGTATCGCCCTCGGCGACGTGACCGCCTCCCACGGCGACGCCGCCGCGACGGCGGCCGCCCTCGACCGGGCACGGTCCATCGCCGACCTGACCTTCCCGGGCTCCGCGGCGCGCATGAAACTGAACATGCGCATGAACGCGATGGGGCTCTCCGCTCCGGTCGGCCCCGGCGACCCCGTCGTCCTCGCCGTGACCGACATCGCCGGAGAGGTACGGGACCCGGACGGGGACGGCACCGGGATGAGCGACGCCGAACTCGACTCCCTCGACCGCAGACTGGGACTGACCGGCACCGACGACGCGGAGCCGGATCTGGCGGAGGCGACCGGCCCCGCGACCGGCACACCCCCTAGCGACCGGACGGAGCGAGGGCCGGGGGCGCACCCCGCGGCGGACTCGCCCCTGGACACGTTCCACAGCGCCCTCAACACGCAGACCCCGCCCGTCCGGAGCGGACCGGTGACCGGGGAGGAGTCCTCCGGCCCCGGGGCCGGACCTTCCCCGCGGCCGGTTCCGGCCCGGTCGGCGCCCGAGCCGAACACGGACGGCGAGACCACCGAGGCCGCCCCTGCCGAGACCGGCGTTTCGCGGGGACAGGAGACCCCGCCGGATCCGCTGCCCGCCGAGACCGGGGAGTCGCGGGGGGACGTGGTGCACGCCCCCGTGCCGACCGGGGCCGAGGCGCTCGCGAACACACGGGAGGTGCCGCCGTCCGGGAACAGCGACGGTGAGGAGAACGCGCCTCCCCCGCCCGCCTCGCCCGAGACAACGGAGAACGACGGCACGGAATCGGAGTCGTCGGTACAGTCCGTCGGCACTGACGACACGGAGCACGCACCACCACCGCCGCCGCCCCCGCAGCGCACGCCCTCGCCTCCTCCACAGCACGACACCGACACCACCACAGACCCCGTGGACACCACAGATCCTGTGAACACGGTGGACACCACAGGCACGGAGCAGCCTCCCCCGCCCCCGCAGACCTCACAACAGAACACCGACACCACCACCGACGACGCGAACACCGAGCACGCACCACCGCCGCCCCCGCAACACACCACTGACGCCGACACCGGCAACACCACCACCGACAACGGCCGCAACACTCAGCAGCAGGAAATCCCGACCCTGCACTACCCGGGCTCGGTGACGCCGGACCGGACGGGCGACCCCTACGACCTCGGCTACCTGCTGACGTCCAGCCTGGTGAACTCCAGCATGGTCCACGCCGAGCACCTGCGTTCGTTCGTGAACGACACCCTCACCAACAACGCCGGAGGCGTCGACGCCGCGGCGCGCGACGCCGTCAGGGAACAGGTCGACAAGCAGGCGCGCAAGCAGATGGGCGTGTTCTTCCGACCGGAGGGGTTCTCCACGACGGTCACCGGAGCGGACGGCTCCACCTGGCAGGCGGACGTACGGCTGAACGCCTCCCGCGACGGCTTCCACCACGCGCCCACACAGCCGGATCGGGGATCATCCTCCACCGAGCTGAAACTGGTGGACGAGGCCGGGGAGGCCAACCCGGTCACGGGCGGGGGCAACCACGGCGGCAGCAAGTTCGTCGGACTGGGGTTCCAGGTCTCCCCGCTGCTCCTCGGCACCGTCAGCGGAACCGACCTCGGCCCCCGTTTCACCATCAACTTCTCGGGCGGAACACGCCAGCGACAGACCGGTGAGACGACGGCCAGCACCCACGACGGCTACACCAGCTACGAGATCAAGGGCAAGCCCGAGGTCTACGCCTCCGACCTGACCATGTCCTTCGACCTGACCCCCGTTCCCGACCCGGGGGACGGACCCGCCCGCGACAACGAATCCACGGACGGCGACACCCCGGCGGACAGCGACACCCCGGCGAACGACAACACCCAGACGGAGGGCAACACCCCGGCGGTCCAGGGCGTGAACGCCCGGGCCGAATCCCCCAACGGAGTGCTCCTGGTCCTTCCTGGCAAGGTCGTCGCCAACGCCGGTCCGGATGCGATCCGCCTGCGCGACCCCTTCGCGACCGAGGGCCACCAGCGTGGCAGGGACAACCCCAGGCCGGCGGGTCCGCACACGGACAAGGGGCACACCGTGTGGGTGGGCGACATCCGTGTGAGCGACGGGTCCTCCGACAAACCCTTCACCGACTGGGTCACCGACCACCTCTGGTCCCCCGAGAGGGACCGCGGGTGGTGGAAGTCCATGGTCGACAAGGTGACGCCCGAGTTCGTCGACAAACGCCGCCAGCAGAAGCTGGACGCCTTCAAGGACCAGGTCGGCGAGACCTTCTCGGAGAAGTCCATCCGCAACAACCTGGCGAAGATGACCTCAGCACCCGCGGTCTTCCACGTCACCGATCCCTCGGGCAGACCCCGCCTGGTGAGCATCCGGTCGGTCCCCACCTCCTACGATGCCAAGCCACACACCATCCAGCCCGCCAAGTACATCAAGGGCAACAAGTCCGAACGCGAGGTCGGGACCTCACTCCGCCACCACGACTTTTTCGGCGGAACCCTGGGCGCGGGTATCAGCGCCGACGCCGGGACGCCGGGCGGCACCCACAAGATCCGCGTCGACGCGATATCGGTGGAAGGAGGCATGCGGGGCCGGGCAACCGAGGAGAGCATGCGGTTGTTGTCGGGATCTTCCAACAGGATCAACTACGGCAAGACCGAGTCGTCTGCCTACGACGTCCAGCGCAACTACTACGTGCACTTCGACGCTGAGTCCACCGTGTACCGCTTCCAGGGCGACACCGTCGAGATCCTCACCGTCCAGGAGGCCCGCATCCTGAACGGGGACGAGCCCTCGGACAAGGTGCCCGTGCCTCCCACCCCCGTCCGGACCGAGGGGAACACGACGGCGCCTCCGACGGTGAACACTCCCGAGACCGCCCCCGATACCACCCGGAACGAGCGGACCGGGAACGAAGAGGGCGAGAACGGACAGAACACGGAAGGGCAGACGGAGGGCGAACGGCCCGCGGGGGAAGCGCCGCCCGGGGAACCGCGCTCCCAGAACGAGGGCTCCGAAGCCCCCCGGCCCCCTCGTCCGAACCTCGCCGAGGACCAGCCGGTCACCTTCCACGGATCCGTGCCCCGCGACTTCACCTGGCCCGACGGCAACCAGTACCGCGACGTCGACGGGCAGCAGCGCAGTATCTACCAGCAGATCGCGCACGAGGTGCTGACCGGCTTGGCAGCCAAGCGGCCGGGCCTGGTCCTGCCCGATCTGGCGCGCGACCCGAAGAACTTCGCGCGGCGGCCCGGTCACGAGGCCACGGGCCCGTTCACCGGTTCCCCGCGCGAGCACCGCCCCTTCCGGCGCGACCACGAAGCCGCCGTCTTCAACACCCACAGGGTCATGGACGCGATCTCCGCGTCCGGGTTCAAGAGCGGCACGGACGACCTGACGCTGCACGGCCAGCCCATTCACCTGGTCGAAACGGGGCGGTTCGACCCCGGTGCGCTCGTCAAGCCGGGCAAGGACACGCTGCGCCCCCCGTTCGTCACGGTACGCCTCACCGCGGACTTCTCCTCGCTCAGGCACGTGGGAGAGACCACGAGGGGTACCGGAGGCGAGTACTCGGGTGCGGCAGAGCGCAACACCGGAGACAGTTCGCAGACGCGCAAGACGGTCCGGGTCGCCACTGGTGGCTACGCCCGCCGGATCGACAGCGTCGACGCGGCCGGCAACCCGAGCGACGGCGGCGTGTTCTCGGTCTCCGGCCGGCTGAACACCACCAAGGAAAGAGGTCGGGGCCTGGGTGTCAAGACCCAGAGCGATGAAATCATCCAGTACGCGGAGAACTCCAGCGTCTGGAACTCCACGGTCCAGTTCTCGGCGAAGCTCTACGAGAACGACGACCTCGGCATGGTCCTGGGCGGAGACAGGACGCTGACCGACCGCGGGCACGACCTGCTCGACGCACCGATCCAGGCGCTGGCCACGATGGACACAGCCAAGGCGGTCCCGGGCGGAGAAGGCGGCGACCGGAACGGCGCCGCCCCGCAGGCCACCCAAATCCAGCCGATTCCGGTCGATCAGGTCAAGGAGATGATCGACGGCCACACGGCACCGACACCGGACAGCGTCCGCAAGCGTCGCGATGTGACCGGGACGGTCAAAAGGTGGTTCGGCGGGGGACAGGACCGGCAGCCTCCGGCCGAACAGACTCCCACGCCGACGCCCGGCCAGCAGGAAACGACCGGCGACGTCCGCACCCCACCGACCACAGACACCACCGACAACAACGACGGCACCAACGACACCACCGCCACCACCGCCACCACCGCCACCACTGACACCAGCACCAACAACCAGCAGAACACCGAGACCGCCCCGCCACCAGACACCACCCAGAACACCACCGGGCAACAGGACACCACGGGGAACACTCCCGGACAGCAGAACACCGGCTCCCAGACCGGCGACGTCCGCACCCCGCCGACCACCGACACCAACAACGACAGCACCAACAACCCGCAGAACACCGAGACCGCCACACCACCGGACACCACCCAGAACACCACCGGGCAACAGGACACCACCGGAAACACCCCCGACGTCCGCACCCCCGAACAGCGCCGGGCCGAACTGATCCGCGACCTGGGTCCCACCATCGAGCACGTCAACACCAGGTTCAGCACCGGTGACGACAACCGGGTGGGCAGCCTGCTCGACGCCTCCTACGAGAACTTCTCCTCCGTTCCACGGTGGGAGAGGGGCGAGGGCGTCCAGCGCACACCCGGAAGGTTCGGGTTCGAGCGCAAGCTGCGGCACTTCCTGGTCCGGGGCCAGGGCAGCAGACAGTTCTACGAGAACGTTTTCTCCCCGGAGAACCTCGCTGGGAACCCGGCGTTGCAGTCCTCCGGCGGCATGCGCACGCGCACCGAGATGAGCGGCGGTCTGCTCTCTCCGCACCACGTCCGCGCGACGACGGCCACCCAGTTCGACATCGATTCGGTCGACCGCTTCGAGCAGTCCGACGGCGCGATCGTCTGGAAGGACAAGAACACCCTGGAGGTGTTCACCAAGGAGGGTAAGAGGACCGACGTGACCCTTCTGGCTACGGGCGGAGGCCGGTTCAACCCCAACCCCATCCAGCCGGCCGTACAGCCCGCAGACAGCATCGCCCCCGCGCCCAACTCCGCGAGCGCTCCCCTGATCCAGCTCGGCCCCTCCGCGGGAAAGAGCCTGTTCGACCGTTACACCAACACCAGGCCCACGTCGAAGTACTCCGAAACGGTCGAGTTCCACCCCAAGATCCAGATGTCGTACTCGTTCTCCGCCTCGGGGCGCGTGACCCAGGCGATGGAGTTCGTCAAGAACTGGAGCATCGGACCGACGATCCCCCGCGCCGCGCGCTATCGGGGTTGGCAGGCCCACGTCCGTGACCTGGTCACCGGTCTGGTCCACATCCGCGACGCCCACCAGTCGGGCCTGGTCCAGGACAGGGTCGAGGAGACCGGGGACGGGCTGGTCCGCGTCCCCCAGCCCGAGCCCGACCGGCCCGCGTCCGTGAGACCGCGCCCCGGCTTCGAGGACTCCGGAAAGATGGTCCGCCCGGCCAACCCGAACGATGCCCTTCAGAGCCTCGCCGACGACCTGGCCTCGCAGGGTTGGCAGCTGACCAAGGACAGCAGGGAAACCGTCCTGCACACCCTCAACTCCCACACCGGACTCAACCCCAACACCGGAACGCCGGTGTCGGTGAAGGTCAGCCCCATCGACCACTCGATCGGCAACCTCAACGCCCCGACGACCGCTCCGCTGTCCCTGGACGCCACCGTGAACCTGCGGCTCGACAGGGACAGCACCGAGGTCAAGTACCTGGGCGGCAAGACGGAGTACCGGCAACGGCAGGGCTGGGAGGACGGTGACCGGTTCCAGCAGGGTCAGGAGAACTCCGTGTCCGCGGGGGCCCAGGGCTCGCTCCTGAGCCCGCTGCGCCAGTCGGGAGGCGACCAGCCGGGGGGCACCGACCCGACCAGCCGCCCCTATCTGATGGGCGTGTACGGCGACGCCTCCACGACGAACACGCACGGTGACGGCGGCATCAACCGGAACACGGACAAGCGCTCCATCGGGCTGACCATGGAGACGCCCTACGCGCGGGTGTCGTCGGACACGCGGCTGACGATCGACCTGCACATCTCCGACAAACAGGGTGTGGCCAACTCCCTGACGGGAGAGACCCCGGGCTCGGGCGGGCGGCGGGACTTCACCGGTACGGGCGACTCTGGCCGGGTGGAGGCGCTCTACCCGACCCCCTACCTGGACCTGTCGGAACCGAGCAACACCACCGGCGACACCAACACCACCAGACCCACCGAAAACACCCGAACGACCAGCAACGGCCAGCGGACGGAAAACCGGCCCCCACCGGAGAACCCCTCCAACGACCACCACGCCTCGCTGTCCGACATGATGCGCAACTGGTCGCAGACCAGGGACCCCGCGTCCCGGGGCGACTTCGGGGACGCCGTGGTCCTGCCCGCCGCCGTCGAGAACAACGGCCGGGACGTCCGCGACCTCGCGCACGTCGTCGTGGCCAAGTCCTTGGGCTGGAACCCGCCCGCGAACTCCGTCAGAGACGGGCACTACACCCCGGAGGCCGTCAGGCAGGCGGCCGAGTACGGGGCGAACAAGCTGGGACTCAACTCCCGCAACAACGCCATCGACCAGTCCCTCAACGCGATCGCCCTCAAGGCCCTCTTCCCCGAGGCCAACACGAAGGCGGGCACCGAGCTGATGGAGATGGGCCGGACCACGTGGGGGGTCCGTGCCGTGCCCCGACCGGAGTCGGCGCGCATCATCGACTACAACCCGAGTGTGCGGCTGACCGACTCCTCGGAGTCGAGCAAGACGTTCGCCCCGTTCCACAACGAGTCGTCCACGACGACCATGGGGATCGACGCCCGCCCCTCGGGACGCACCGGAACGGGGCCGCCGACCACAGCCACCCACTACGGCTCGGCCAACAACACGGGATCGTCCACGTCCGGGGGCGACACCGTGCGGAAAAGCAATCCGAAGGATCCTCCCCACTCCGACCGCGTCCGCACCGGACCCGCCTACCTGGTGGAGATCGACACCACCTGGGCCATCGGCGTCAAGTCCGAGCTGCGCGGCCCCTGGTACAAGCGCTCAGCGCGCTACGTCGGGAACAAGACCGCGGACGCGGGCAGGGCGGTGCGCGGCGTGTTCAGCGACCGGAACACCCCTGCCACCGGACCGTCCCGTCCCGCCCGATGGCAGCGGGGCGAGACCTCCGCCAAGGTCACCACGTGGATCTCCCACGGCGACGCGGTGAGACTGGGCATCATCACGCCCGACAACGCCACCCGGATCGCCCCCCTGACCGAGCGTTTCGCCAACCTCCAGAAGTCGCTCGGCGACGCCGAGAAGGCTTACCTCGAAGCCCGCCTGCCGATGGACGGAGCGGCCTCCGACCGGATCGCCTCCCCCGACGACCCCGTGGTCCAGCAGCGCTACACCGATCTGGAGACCACCTACGAGGACCGGTTGGAGGCTTTCAACACGGCTCTGCGCAATTGGGAGACGGCGCTCCGGGAGCTGCACGACGGCCTGAACGACCCCTCGTCCCTGCCCCGGCCGCGGACCGCGAGCGCACCGCCCCTCGACACCATCCAGGAGGAGCCGCCGCTTCCCCCACCCCCGCAGCGGGATGCCCCGGACCCTGCGGCCGACCCCGCGGCCATCGAGCTGCCCGGGCGGAACAACCGGGTGCCTGAAGGAAACAGCCGGACACCCGAAGGGGGCAACGGACAGCGGGAGACCGAGCGGAACATGCTGGACACGCTCAGCTCGGACTTCAACATCCGGCAGAGTGAGGCCCCGGCACCACCGAGTACGGAGGAGCGGGGCCGCCTGAACGAGGAAGGAGTCGTCCCGGAACCGGGGATCGACGGTCTGCTCGGAAGCTACGAGACCCCGAGGACGACGGAGGAGTGGGACCGGTACTTCGAGGACCTGGCGACCGACCGTCCTCTGCACTCGGCAGGCGAGGACGGACTGTCCCCGCACGACGCAGACCTGTCCGACGGCCCGGCAGGACAGCGCTCTTCCCCGAGGCCCCGGACCGACGGCCTGTTCGGTCCCTCCACGACCCTGATCACGACACGAGAGCAGGACCGGCCCGACCAGAGCCCGGACCAGCGGCCACAGCCGGCGCCCTCCGAGGAGGACGGGCTGGCCGAGGCTGCCGAAAACGCGGTGTTCACCTTCGGCGGGCAACGCCTCCCCCCCACCGGGACAGAACACCACCACGACACGCACCCCCAACCGGACCAGGACGCCTTCTCGGAGACGTCCTCGCTGAACTCGGACACGCTCAGGGACATGCAGCTCAGACTGGAGCAACTGCGCTCGTCGAGCCCGCTCCCCTCCGAGGGCGGCGAACCATCCCCACCCGCCACCGACCCCACCGGCGACCACGGAGAACAACGCTCCCCCCACCAACCCGAGACCCACCCCGAACACAGCACGGACCCCCGACCAGACCAGGAGACCTACTCGGACGCACCCTCCCTGAACTCGGACGACCTCAGGGAAATGCGACTCCGCCTGGAACGGCTGATGTCCACGAGCCCGCTCCCCTCCGAAGGCGACGAACCATCCCCACCCGGCACCGACCCGACCGGGGAGGACCGCGACCGCGACGGCCGACCGCACGGTGGGACAAGCGCACAGCCGCCCCCGCCGATCTCCGAGGAGACATCCGGCGCGGAACCCCAGCCGCTCCCCCGTGGTGAGGGCGATGAGGACTCCCACCCCCGGAACGACAGGGACGTCCCCCAGCAGGAAGGGCCCCCGCTCTCCCCGGAGCAGCCGTCGCCGCTCTCCGACCCGACCTTCGACCTGGCCGCGTTCTTCAACCAGGAGCTGAACGGCCCCGCGAGCGGCCCCCGGCCCGTGACCCCCTCCCCGGAGAGGAAGGCCCCCGCCGACGGCTCAGCCGACTCGCGCTCCCCCCTGCCCGGCTCCGGGGAGAGCCGGCCCACACCGGAGACGGAAGAGCCCGCACCGGAGGAGAAGGCTCCCGGCAGCGAGGACGGGCACGGCACGCCTCCCCACCAGGAACAGACGCAGAGCGACCCCGTCCAGGAGACCGCCGACCCCGAAACGGCGCCTGGGGAGTCGGGACCCGACCCGTCGCATGAACAACCCGAGGGCGAGGACGCGTCGGAGGAGAACAAGGCCGCGCCCGCGGACGAGGACAAACACGAGGACAAGGACGGCCCCGGCGGCAACGGCGGCGACCGCTCCAACAGCGAAGGCGACCGGTCCGGCCGGGACAACGAGGGTCAGGACAACGACCAGCCGCCCGCAGACACGACCCCCGCCCCCACCGACCGGGGCGGAGAGCAACCCCACGGACAAGGCGAACAGCACCCCGCCCCCTGACTCTGAGAGCCGTTCCGCCCCCGATGTGGGACCGCGGAGTGATCGCCCTCCCTCCGTGGAGCCCTTACTCCGGAGAGAACGACGCGGGCCGGTCACCGGAAGCTCATGGAGCGTACACGGGAAACGGAGTACGCTACCGCAGGTGGTTCCCGTCCCCCCGGCTCCGTCCGAACGGACGGCGGGCCCTCCCCCACAGGCCACGGTCGCGGCCTCCTCGCACACGCGGAAGGACTCCGACGGCACCCCGGTGAAGAGACCCCCTGGGAGGGCTGCCACCCCCGGGTCCGGCACGCCCCGGGGCGGCTAGCGTAGGTGCGGGCCCCCTCGCCCCTCTCCCCCCGCGCACGGCCTCCGCACGGGAGGACGACGCACTCCCGCTCCCCCGTCCGTGCCGCCCCACCGGGCACGGGGCCACTCCGAGGACATCCCCAGACAGTCTGGAGCACACAACAGGTGACCGCACACACCGATCCGGGAACGGCCCGGTCCCGGCTCCGCCGCACCGCCGCAGCGGCGCTGGCGCTGGGACTCCTCGCCCCCCTCCCCGCGGCTCCGGCGGCGGCCGAGACGCCCCAGGACCCCGCCTCGCTCACCCCGGTCCACCCCTTCAAGGGCGAGGACCAGCCGTGCGCGGCCACCGGCGGGGACCTCGTGGAGCAGACCCCCTGGACGCACCACTTCCTCGGCCTGTCGCGGGCCCACGACCTGAGCACGGGCGAGGGTGTGGGCGTGGCGCTGCTGGCCCCTGAGGTGGACGGCGGCGCCCCTGCCCTGGCCGACGCGGTCGAGGGCGGGCAGAGCACCGACTGCCTCGGGTTCGGCACGTCACTGGCGGGCGTGGTCGCCGCCCGGTCCGTGGAGGGCAGCGGCCTGCTCGGGGTGGCCCCGGACGCGTCGGTGACGGCCGTGGCCACGGGGAGCCCCCGGACCGGCCTGGTCTCCGTGCAGGAGGCCGCCGCAGGGATCGGGCGCGCGGTGGACTCGGGGGCCCGCGTGGTCCTGGTGGGCACGGGCACGTGGGAGGCGTCCCCGGCTCTGGAGTCCGCGGTGGCCGACGCAGAGGAGGCCGACGTGCTGGTGGTCGCCCCGGCGACGGTTCCCACGTCCCGGGGGCCGCTGCCGGGCCACCCCGCCCAGAACGCGTCGGTGCTGAGCGTGGCCGCGCACGACGTGGAGGGCCTCCCCATGGCCGAGGGCCCGCTGGTCCTGCCGAGCGGCGACCTCGCCCGTGTGGACCTGATCGCGCCGGGCGACCGGGTGGTGGGGAGCGGTCCGGGCGGCGGCCACGTGGTCACCTCGGGCGACGGGGTGGCCGCGGCCTTCGTGGCGGGGACCGCGGCCCTGCTCATGGCGCGGGAGCCGGAGCTGAGCGCCGAGCAGGTGCGCGAGCGTCTGTCCACCACGGCCTACGCCTCCCCGCGGGGGGACGCGGACCCGCTGTCGGGGCACGGCAGGGTCGACCCTCTGGCGGCGATGGCCATCGCCCCGGGCGGCACCCCCGCCGGGGTGGTGGGCGAGGGGTTCGTTCCCGACCCCTCCCCCTACGGTTCGGTGGACGCGCCGCCCACGGCGGCCGTCGTGTCCGTCACGCTCCTGCTCATCGTGCTGTGCGTCCTGGGCGGGGTGGTGATCAAGCGCGGACGCGCCCGCAAGTGGCGTCCCGCCGCGCACGGCGAGCCGGTGCCCTTCGGGGAAGCGGTGCGCTGACGCGGAAGGGGCCCGCGGGGCGCACCTTCGGCCTCCGCGACGAGGACGATCGCGTTGGTGCGTCCGAGCAGTTCGGCCA
>NZ_JBHXQY010000137.1:0-12575 GCF_042716955.1 Nocardiopsis sp. NPDC058631
TCCCCGGCCCGCACGCCCCTCACCTCCCGCACGCCCGCAGCGCCGGGCGCACGCAGACGTCAGTCGTCCTCGTCGAAGTCTCCGAAGTCGATCCCGCCCGGGGTCGCGGTGATCGTGATCTCCGTGCCCTCCGGCGCCTTGCCCGTGTGCGACTGGTGCGACACCGCCCTGCCGCCGAGGATCCGCTCGACCTTCACGTCGAACCCGGCCTCCTCCAGTTCCTTCTTGGCCTCACGCACCGGCATGCCGACCACGTCGGGGATCGTGACGCCGGGGGGGCCGGTCGAGACGGTCAGGGTGACCTCGCCGTTGGCGCCCACGCTGGCACCGTTGTCCGGGCTCTGCCGGATCACCCGGCCCTCGTCGACGTCCTCGCTCTCCTCCTCGACCACCACGACGGTGAGGCCCAGGTCCTCCAGGGTCGTGGTGGCGGCGGACTGCTCCTCGCCGACCACGGCCGGGACGGAGATGCTGCGGCTGACGGTGATCGTGACGGTGCCCTCCCGGTCGGCCTCCGCACCGGCCTCCGGGTCGGTGGAGATCACCTCGCCCGGAGGGACGTCCTCGTCGTCGACGTCCACCTGTTCGAGGTTGTCCGCGGAGAACCCGAGGTCCTCCATCGCCGCGAGGGCGTTCGCGGAGTCCTCGCCCCTCAGGTCGGGCATGGTCACGTTCTGCGGGCCCTGGGAGACGTACACGGTCACCTCGTCCCCGGGGGACAGGCGCTCGCCGGACTCGGGCTCGGTCCGCCCGACGCTGCCCGGCTCGGCCTCGCTGTAGACGGGCTCGTCGGAGAGCGTGTAGACCAGGCCCTCGTCGAGGATGGCCTCGCGCGCCGTCTCGGGGCTCGACCCCACCACGTCCGGAACGTTCTCGAACCGTCCGACCAGGAACCACCAACCGGCGAGGAGTACCACCAGGGCCAGGACCACGGCGCCGACACCGATCAGCAGCTTGCGGCGCCGCCGGTCGCCGCCCCCGCCACGGTAGTCGTCGTACTCGTCGTCATCGTCGTAGTCGTCGCCCCGCAGGCCCCCGCTGTTCATGTCCACGACCATGGTCGCGTTCTCGGTGCCCGGACCGGCCCCGCCCGCGATGAGCTGGGGAGCGGTGACGGAGGCCGTCGCGGCGGACGGGACGACGGGGGCGAGGGGGGCGAGGGGCGCCTCACCGCCGGACGGCGAGGCCGGCAGCCGGTGGAGGACCTCCAGCACCTTGGCGAGGTACTGTCCCGCGTTGCTCGGACGGTAGCGGGGGTCGCGCTCCGTTGCCTTGGTGACCAGTGCGTCCACCGCGGGCGGAAGCCCCGGCAGGAAGTGCGAGGGCCGCGGCACGTCCTCGTTGACATGCTGGTAGGCGATCGCGATGGGCGTCTCGCCGGTGTGCGGCTGGCCGCCGGTCAGCAGTTCGTAGAACATGATGCCCGCCGCGTACACGTCGCTGCGGGCGTCGGCGACGCCCTTCTCGATCTGCTCCGGCGCCAGGTAGGCGGCGGTACCCATAAGGGTGCCGGTACGGGTGAGGCCCTGGTTGGACTGCTCCACGGCGCGCGCCAGACCGAAGTCGGCGACCTTGACCCGACCGTCCTCGGTGAGGAGGACGTTCTCCGGTTTGACGTCGCGGTGGACCATGCCGGCCTGGTGGGCGGCGCCGAGCGCGGCCAGGACCGACGCCATGACGTTCAGGGTCTCGCGCGGGGTCAGGCGGCCGCGGGCCTTGAGCAGGTCGCGCAGGGTGCGGCCGGGCACGTACTCCATCGCCAGGAACACGTGCCCCTGGTCCTCCCCCTGGTCGAAGACCTGAACGACGTTGGGGTGGGAGAGCTTGGCGACGGAGTGGGCCTCGTTGATGAAGCGCTGGACGAAGGTGGGGTCCTGTGCCAGCGACGGGTGCATCACCTTCAACGCCAGACGACGGTCCAGTCTCAGGTCGTGGGCGACGTAGACGGTCGCCATCCCGCCTCCGGCGATCCTGGACTCGACGAAGTAGCGTCGGTCGAGGGTCGCGCCTACGAGCGGGTCGGAAGTCGTCATGTCCACGGCGGAGTAGTGTCCTTGCTGCGGGAAGCGCGGGCTGTCGCGGTTGGTGGCGCGTACCCGGCACCGGGTGTCGAACCGACACGATAGCGGAAGCCCACACCAGGTCTGCCCCGCGGTTCGCGGTCGCGTCGCGCCCCACCGCCCTCGGTGGCGGGCGTTCGCGCCTGGGTCTTCGGCGAGCGTACGGTGCCCTCCGTCGGGCCGCACACCCATCCCACGGTAGGGGACGGCACCAAACGTCCAGGGAAGGACGCCCCGGAACCTCGCCGACGGACGCCCGCGGACCTCCCGGGCCGGGACCCGGGACCGCCCGACCCCGCGGCCTTCCCGCGTCGGGGGCCGCACGGCCGCACCCCCCGCGGGTGGAGTCGGTCACCGTCGAACGGAAAGCGCGCCCCCCGTACCCGCGGGGGCGCCCTACTCCACTGCGGGAGACGAGGCGAGGGCGTGTCGACGCACCGGGATGCGTCCCGCCAGGCGGGCGTTCCTGCCCGCCCGGACGGCGTCGCGCATCGCGGCGGCCATGCGCACGGGGTCCTGCGCGCGGGTCACGGCCGTGGCCAGCAGGACCGCGTCGCAGCCCAGCTCCATCGCCAGGGCGGCGTCGCTGGCGGTACCGATCCCCGCGTCCACGATCACGGGGACCCCCGCCCCCTCCACGATCAGCTCCAGGTTGTGCGGGTTGCGGATCCCCAGGCCGGACCCGATCGGCGCGGCCAGCGGCATCACCGCCGCGCACCCCAGCTGCTCCAGGCGCCGGGCCAGCACCGGGTCGTCATTGGTGTAGGGCAGGACGGTGAAACCCTCGTCCACCAGCTGTTCGGCGGCGTCCAGCAGCTCCACCGGGTCGGGCAGCAGCGTGTGCTCGTCCGCCACGACCTCCAACTTCACCCAGTCGGTGCCCAGGGCCTCGCGCCCCAGACGTGCGGTGCGCACCGCGTCGGCAGCCGTGAAGCAGCCGGCGGTGTTGGGCAGCGCGCGGATCCTGTTGCGGGTCAGGACGTCCCACACCGACCCCTGGGAACCGGGGGAGACCCGGCGCATCGCCACGGTGGTCAGCTCCGTCCCGGAGGTCACCAGGGCGTCCTCCAAAACGTCCAGGGACGGTGCCCCGCCGGTGCCGGTGATCAACCGGGATCCGAAGGCGGTCCCGGCGATCACCAGCGGGTCCTCGACCTGCCCGTCTCCGTGTCCGGTCATGCTCAGCCTCCCTGAACGGCGGTGAGGACGTCCACGCGGTCGCCCGCGTCCAGCGCACCGGCCGCCCACGCGGTCCGGCGCACCACCTCGTCGTTGACGGCCACGGCGATGCCGCCGGGGATCGTGCCGCCGCCGGGTGCGGTCAGGTCGCGGACGACCGCCTCCACGGTGGTGCCGTCGGCGAACTCGCGGAGGTCGCCGTTGATGATCAGTTCCACTGCCTCTCCTACTCCCACGTCGTCATGTGCGCGTTCCCGGTCGCCCGGTCCGCGGCGAACCTGCGCGCGTACTCCGGCAGGGCGCCGGTCGTGAGGGCGCGCGCCATGACCTCGCCGGTGACCGGGGTCAGCAGGACCCCGTGCCGGAAGTGCCCCGCGGCCAGGTGCAGGCCGGGGACCCGGGTCGGCCCCAGAAGGGGTTCGTTGTCGGGCGAGCCCGGGCGCAGGCCCACACACGTCTCGGTGACCTCCAGCTCGGTCACCCCCGGGACGAGCTCCCGCGCGTCCCTCAGGACCTGCCAGAGCCCTCCGGCGGTGAGCGAGGTGTCGTACCCCAGCTCCTCCTGGGTGGCACCGATGACCACCTCGCCGTCGGCGCGCGGCACCAGGTAGGTCGTGAAGCCCCGCACCAGGCCCCGGACCGTGCGGTTGACGAGGGGCGCCTCACCGGCGGGCATGCGGGCGCGCAGGAGCTGGCCCTTGACCGGGCGCAGCGGCGGCACCACCGGTTCGGGTACCGCGACGCGGTCGCCCCAGCACCCGGCGGCCAGGACGACCTGGTGGGCGGGCAGGACCCGGCCCTCGGCCAGGCGCACGCCCAGCCGGGCGCGGTCGGGGCCGGGGTCCAGGATCTCCTCGGCCCTCTGGGCGATCTCCGTGACGCCCGCGCGCCCGCCCGCGACGGCCAGGGCGCGCAGCAGGAGCCGGGGGTCCACGGAGTGGTCGTCGGGGGCGAGTACCCCGCCGCGCACCGACGGGGCCAGCATGGGCTCCAGGCGGCGGCACCCGCGGCTCGTGAGGCGTTCGGTGGTGATGCCCAGGCGTTCCTGGAGCCGGTGCAGGTCGGTGAGGACGGCCATGTCGTCGCGGTCGAAGGCGACCAGGAGCGTTCCGGTGGCGCGGTAGCCCACACCGATCCCGCTCGCCTCCTCCAGTTCTGCGACGAACCCGGCGTACATGCCCGCGGAGCGGACACCGAACTCCATGAGGGGTTCCTCGCCGAACGCGGCCTCGGTGGCGGGGGTGAGCATGCCGGCCGCGACGGTGGAGGCGGCGCGGGCCCCGGCGGGGTCGGTCACCGGGTCGGGTTCGACCAGGGTGACGCGAAGGCCCTGCTGGGCGGCCCGCCAGGCGGTGACCCGGCCGACGAGGCCGCCGCCGACCACGACGACGGTCTGTTCCTGCCGCGCCGCGGAACCGTCGTCGGTAGGACGAATCGTTCCCGGGCGGGGCCGGTCCGGTGCGCGCACGGGGCTGGTTCCACTCCCTTCGCCGGCATGACCCGGATCAGGTTCGTGCGGTCGGAGGCTCGCAGCCTCCCTCTCAGCCGGGTCCCACCCGGCTCCCGCGGGATGTGTAGAGGTCTGTCCCCATTCTAGAACCTCCTCCCGGGGCGGGCGGCAGTGGTGGGGATCTCCACGGAGGACGGCCCCGCCCGCCCCGGAAGGTGCCGGGGTCCCGCGCGGATGTGGCAGATTGGTGGGGTGACACGAAGCGATATCGACATCGACACGCTGGTCGGCGAGTGGCTGACCCTCAAGGAGGCGGCCGCGCCGCTCGGCGTGAGTCCCAACCGCATCAAGACCCTGATCCGCGAGAACCGCATGATGGGTGTGGTCCGCGGAGGCCAGCTGTCCGTCCCCGCCGCCTTCATCGACGGCGACGACATCGTCAAGGGACTGCCCGGCACCCTGGTGCTGCTGACCGACGCGGGCTTCTCCACGGAGGAGGCCCTGCGCTGGCTCTTCACCCCCGACGACACCCTGCCGGGCTCGCCCATCCAGGCGATGCGCGAGAACCGGGGTACCGAGGTGCGCCGCCGCGCCCAGGGACTGGCCTTCTGACGGGCTGACCCCAGGCGCCGCCGGGCGAGGGCCTAGGGTGGGCGGGGTGAGGACCAGCCACGGAACCAGCCTGCGCAAGCGCCTGGACGCGTCCCTTCTGTACCTGTGCACCGACGCTCGGACCGGGCGCGGCGATCTCGCCGAGTTCGCCGACGCCGCCCTGGCCGGGGGAGTGGACATCATCCAGCTCCGGGACAAGGGGCTGGAGGCCCGCGAGGAGATCGCGGCCCTGGAGGTGATGCGGGAGGCCTGTGAGCGGCACGGAGCCCTCCTCGCGGTGAACGACCGCGCCGACATCGCCCGTGCCGTGCGCGCCGACGTCCTACATCTGGGACAGCGCGACCTGCCGGTGCCCATGGCCCGCGACATCATCGGGGCGGACCCGGTCATCGGGCGCTCCAACAACGACGCCGCCGCCGCGGCCTCCTCCGCGGAGGAGGCCGGGAGCGACTACTTCTGCGTCGGCCCCACCTGGGCCACCCCCACCAAGCCGGGCCGCCCGGCCGCGGGGTTGTCCCTGGTGGAGAGGGCCGCCGCCCTGGGCACGGACCGCCCGTGGTTCGCCATCGGGGGGATCGACGCGACCAACATCGACGCGGTGCTGGAGGCGGGGGCCCGCCGGGTGGTGGTCGTGCGCGCCATCACCGAGGCCGAGGACCCGTGCGCGGCAGCGGCCGCGCTGCGGGAGCGCCTGACCGCCCGCAGCGGGGGCTGAGGGGGCAGGTGCGCGCGCCCCGGCCTCACGGCACGAGGAGGACCTTGCCCAGGACCCGGCGCTCCTCCAGGGCCCTGTGGGCCTCCTCGGCCCGCTCCAGGGGCACGGTCAGCCCCACATGCGGCGCCACCTGCCCGCTGCGGGCCAGCTCCAGGATCTGGTGTACGGCCCCGTTCGGCTCCCCGTCCTCCTCGGACTCCAGGTCGAAGAGGCCCAACACCGTGATCCCGCGGCGTTCGGCCTCCTCCGCGTCGACCTGCGAGAAGCGTCCGCCCGCGGAGCCGTAGCCGAGGAAGCGCCCTCCGTCGGCCAAGGCGCCGAACGCCGCCTCCCCGAGGTCGCCGCCGCTGCCGTCCAGGACCACGTCGACCCCCCGGCCCCCGGTGGCCTCGCGCACCCGTTCCACCCACCCGGGCACGGAGTAGTCCACGGTCGCCTCCGCTCCCAGCCCACGGGCGAACGCGAGCTTCTCCGGCCCGTGGGCGGCTCCCACGACCCGGGCCCCGGCCGCGCGGGCCAGCTGGACGGCCAGGCTGCCCGCCCCTCCCGCCGCCGCCAGTACGAGTACCCACCTGCCGGGCCCGAAGCCGCCGCTGTGCCGCAGCGACAGGGCGGTCGGTCCGTCGTGCAGGAGGGCCAGGGCCTGCTTCGGGTCCAGGCCCTCGGGCACGTCGACCAGCCCCGAGGCCGGGACGGCGACTCTCTGCGCGTACCCGCCGAAGGGGGGCACGGGCACCCCGCCCTCCGGGTCGGCCCGGCCCGTGTCGGTGACGACCACCGCGCCGACCCGGGCCGGGTCCACCCCCTCGCCCGTCCGGACCACCGTCCCGGCCACCCCGGCGCCGGGGACGTAGGGGGGCTCGACGGGGAAGTAGTCCAGCCCCCACCCGCCGCGTACCAGCGTGTCCAGGTACATCACGTTGGCCGCCGCCACCTCCACCAGGACCTGGCCGGG
Organism: Nocardiopsis sp. NPDC058631; assembly: GCF_042716955.1. Classification (NCBI taxonomy): domain Bacteria; kingdom Bacillati; phylum Actinomycetota; class Actinomycetes; order Streptosporangiales; family Nocardiopsidaceae; genus Nocardiopsis; species Nocardiopsis sp. NPDC058631. Next base: position 6,972 of record NZ_JBHXQY010000137.1, read on the forward strand.
GCCCGCCTCGGGCTCGGGAACCTCCCGGGCCACCAGGACCTCCGGACCGCCGAACCCGTCCACCCGTACCGCACGCATGCCGTGTCTCCTCGCTGTGCCGCCGTGCTTTTGCACCGACACCCCACAGCCTGGTACCTCAATCAATATTTAGGTCAAGTCGTGGGTCGGAGCCCCTTCGAAGGCATGGCGGAACCGCCGTGCCCGGGGCACGGCGGTGGCGGGACGGGCGGGATCAGACGGCGACGTGCGACAGGGCGCTCGGATGGCGCCGGAGGAAGCCCTCGATGGACTGGGCCGGGTGCCCGGTCAGCTTCGGCACCGTCGGCGCGACCTCGTCGAGTTCCCCTGCGGCGATGGCCGCGTACGACGACGCCCACCCCTGGACCGCCCACTCCGGGGCGCGGCTCGTGCGGCGCGACTCCAGCGCCTCCTCCCAGGTCTCGGGGACGTACCGGACGGAGCGGCCGGTGAGCGTGCCCAGCTTGTCCACCGTCGCCCCCAGGGACAGGGCCTCCGGCCCGGTGACGTCGTAGGTCGTGTTCTCCGAGGCGAGCGCGGTCGCCGGATCGGTCAGCACGGCCGTCGCCACGTCCGCCACGTCGTCCCGGGACACCCACGCGACCCTGCCGTCCCCGGCAGGTCCGCGTACCACGCCGTCGTCGCCCACCCAGGAGGGCAGCAGGTCCAGGTACAGGCTGGGTCTCAGGAACGTGTACCGCACACCCGTCGACCTGATGTGGGCCTCGGTGTGGAAGTGCGTACGCGCGAACGTGAACGTCGCGGCCGGCCCCGCCCGCAGGAAGGACAGGTAGACGATCCGGGCCACCCCCGCGCGCACCGCCCCGTCCACCGCGCTCAGGTGGACCTCCATCCGGTCCTCCGACTCGGTCGCCGAGACCAGGAACAGCGTGTCCACCCCCCGGCAGGCCCGCTCGAAGCCCGGAGCGTCCTCGTAGGCCGCCATCGCCGCGCTGCTGCCCGGGTACTCCGGTGCCCGGTTGAGGTCGCGCACGATGAGGCGCTGCGCCAGTCCCAGCCGTGCGATCCGGGCGGCGACCCGCCCGCCCAGCGCCCCGGTCGCCCCGGTCACACCTATGGTGTGGTTTGTCATGTGATCGTCGCCCATGACACCCCATCCTGAGGTACGAGGACGTGCCGGGCACTCATCGGCGCGCGCCTTTTTGAGCCTTCGGGTCAGGGGGTGGTGCGCTCTTGGCCCTTTGCCTCGCCGGGCCCCGTGAGAGGCCCTCCGCCGAGACCCTCCGAGAGGGCCTCCGGGGCCTCCGGAGACGCTGTCCGCGCGTCCGGGGCCGGCACTCCTCCCGCGAATTCCCAGCCGGTCCGCCGGTAGGCCAGGCGGCGCAGCAGCACCTCGGCCGGACCGCGCCTGCCCGTGCGCTCCAGCGCGTACGCGCCGACCACTGTCGTCAGCCACACCCCGACCGCGAACAGGAACATCGACCACGGCGACAGGTACGCCCCCACGCCCAGGCCCCAGGCGGCCAGGACCGGCGCGCACAGGACCGACTGGGCGAGGTAGGCCGACAGCGACCGCTTGCCGGTCGCGCTCAGCGCGGTCACCACCACGCCCGGCTCGCGGTCCCCCGCCTGGAGCCGGTGAGAGAACAGGGCGATCAACGCCACGTAGCCGACGCCGCAGGCCAGACCGGTCACCATGTGGGGCAGGGCGAGCATGCCGCTCTGGGCGGCGGACAGGTCCCACACCCCGACCTGGGCGAGCGCGGACGGGAGGCCGCCCAGCCAGCCCAGGGAGATGCCGGCGACGGCGGTCCGGCGGAGCAGGACCAGGTGGCGCCCCGGCTCCTCCAGGACCCGGCGGCGCGCCGCCCAGTAGCCGAGCAGGATCGCCATGGGCACGACCAGGCCGAGCAGCCCCTGCCCGAGCACGATGAGGGGCCACACCGACACGCGCCCGATCACGGCGCCCAGGAGGGAGGGGTCGCCGATGTTGAAGGCCATGTCGTCCATGACCGACCCCGACATCGCCGGCTGGTCCGCGGGCATGAGCGCCAGGCCGACCAGGCTGGCCGCCGACAGCAGCACCATGAGTCCGGTCACCACCCCGGCCCACACCAGCAGCGTGGTGTCCCTGCGGCGGAGGAACAGCCAGCCCAGGAACAGGCCGACCAGTCCGTAGGCGCCCAGGACGTCGCCCATCCACAGCAGCAGCGCGTGTACGAAGCCGAACACGAGCAGCCACAGGTTGCGGCGGCGCAGCAGCGCGTCGACGTCCTTCACGGCGGTGCCCGCGGCCTCCTGCCGCCGGGCGAGCTGCACCATGCCGTAGCCGAACAGGAACGCGAACATCGGGTAGCTGCGCCCGTCCACCGCCATGATCGTGAAGAACTGCGCCACCGAGTCCGGCGCGCCCTCCGGCTCCGGGTGCGCACTCATGCTGCCCATGGGAACGGCCCACAGGTACCAGACGGTGTTGGCGAGCGCGATGAACAGGAGCATGAACCCGCGAGCCAGGTCAGGGGCGAGCGCACGCTCGCCCGCGCCCGCCGGACCGCGTGGGGCGGTGTGCTGAGACATGGGGGCCTTCCGGTCGCGATATATCTCCTGACGATTCAACCGGAGGACGAAGCCGGGCACAACGTACTTTCGTGGTGGGAAAACCCCTGGATCCCCCCTAAGGGGTCAGACTCAGTGGGTGCGGGCGGTCGCCGCGACCACCAGGGTCCGCAGCGGCTCACGGGCGCCGGCGTCGAGCTCGGGGCTCTCCAGGGCGGCGACGGCCTGCCCGGCGTACTCCTCGATGAGCTCCTCGCACGCGCGCAGTGCTCCCGAGCCCTCGATCAGCCCGCACATCCACTCGACCGCGTCCGCCGACAGGTCCGGGTTCCCCAACAGGGAGGTGAAGTGCGCGGCGTCGGCGGTGCCGGTGCGGGCCAGCGTCTCGGCGACGATCAGCGTCCGCTTGCCCTCGCGCAGGTCGTCGCCCGCCGGTTTGCCCGTGGTGGACGGGTCGCCGAACACGCCGAGGACGTCGTCGCGCAGTTGGAAGGCCACGCCCAGCGGGATGCCGTAGTCGGTGTACACCCCCGCCAGCTCCTCGTAGCGGCCCGCCAGCGACGCCCCCAGGTGCAGCGGGCGCTCCACCGTGTACTTGGCGGCCTTGTACCGCATCACGCGCAGGGCGGCCTCGCGGGTGCTCGTACTGCGCACCTGCTCCAGGGTGTCCAGGTACTGCCCGGCCATCACCTCCGTGCGCATCGCGTCGAAGGGGCGCCGCCCCTCCTGCAGTACCTCCGGGGGGAACCCGCTGGCCTGGTACATCTCGTCGGACCAGACCAGGCACAGGTCGCCGATCAGGATCGCCGCCCCCCGGCCGAACCCGTCGCCGTCGCCGCCCCAGCCCTGGTCGGCGTGCAGCGCGGCCAGCCGCTTGTGGGTGGCGGGCAGCCCGCGCCGGGTGTCGCTGTTGTCGATCACGTCGTCGTGGATGAGCGCGCACGCCTGGAGGTACTCCAGGGAGGCGGCCGCCCGGACCACCCGCTCGTCGTCGGCGGAGCCCCCGGCACCACGCCATCCCCAGTAGCAGAAGGTCGGGCGCAGGCGCTTGCCGCCGGAGAGCATCGCCTCCAGGGCGTCCATGGCGGGAGCCAGCTCCTCGCCGATCCCCAGGACGAGCTCGCGGTGCGCGGCGCCGAACCCGGCCAGCTCGCGGTCCACCGCGGGGCGGACCACGAAAACGGACGAAGAGGGTGCGGAAGTGGAAGAAGAGGAAGGGGCCATGTCCTGCACGTTATCGGCTGGCCGGAGCTTCCTCACCCCGGTTCGGCGGACCCGGCGGTCTCCGCCCGGCGGTGCCGGGCGACGCCGCCCGGGCCGGTGGTCCCGGCCGCCGCACGGGGAGCCCCGGGGCCTGTGGGGTCGGTCTCCTGATCCCACACAGTGGGATGCCGCTCCCGTTCCGTGAGTGCGGTTCGCCTAAGCTGGTGTGCATGCTGGCAGCACCGACACGCCCCGTGGCGCCCCGAGGCCCGGCCCCCAGGCCGCGTCATATCCGCGAACTCCTCAACGCGGGCGAGCCGATGTTCTCCTTCGAGTTCTTCCCACCGCGCACTCCCCAGTCGCAGGAGCGGCTGTGGCGCGCGATCCGGGAGATCGAGGCACTCGGCCCGTCCTTCGTCTCGGTCACCTACGGCGCGGGCGGCAGCACGCGCGGGCTGACCGTGGAGACGACCGAACGCATCGCCACCGACACCACGCTGATGCCGGTGGCGCACATGACGCTCGTCGACCACTCCGTCGCCGAGCTGCGCCACCTCATCGGGCGCCTCTCCGACGCGGGGGTCTGCAACATGCTCGCCGTGCGGGGGGACCCGCCCGGCGACCCCGACGGCGAGTGGGTCAGCCATCCCCAGGGGCTGACCTACACCGAGGAACTGGTCCGCCTCCTCAGGGACAGCGGCGACTTCTGCGTGGGCGTGGCCGCGTTCCCGTACAAGCACCCGCGCTCGGCCGACGTGGAGACCGACACCGACCACTTCGTGCGCAAGTGCGAGGCGGGCGCCGACTACGCCATCACCCAGATGTTCTTCGATCCCGAGGACTACCTGCGCCTGCGCGACCGGGTGGCGGCGAGGGGATGCGACGTGCCGATCATCCCCGAGGTGTTCCCGGTGGTCCGCACGTCCTTCATCCCGCGCTCGGAGAAGCTCTCCGGTGCCCCGTTCCCGCGTGCGCTGGCGGAGCGGTTCGAGGCCTTCGGCGACGACACCGAGGCGGTGCGCGCCTTCGGCATCGAGTACGCCCAGCGCATGTGCGAGCGGCTCCTCGACGAGGGGGCGCCGGGCATCCACTTCATCACCTCGAACCGGGCCACGGCCACCAGGGAGATCTTCCGTGAGGTCGCGGGTCGCCGGGGCCCTTCAGGGGCAGACGCGCGGCCATGATCGTGAAGGGCTGGTCGGGGCTGCCGGGGAAGGAGAAGTCCTCCAGCAGTTCGGTGAACCCGCACGAGCGGTAGAGGTGGCGCGCCGCCGACGGTCCCGTCCGCGTGGACAGGACGGCGGTGCGCTCGCCACGCCCCTCGCACAGGGCGTGGAGCACGGCCCGGCCCACGCCCTGGTTCTGTGCCTCGGGGTGGACGTGCACCTCGGCGATCTCCAGGGGGTCGGCGAGGTAGCGGCGCACGTGGCGGGCCCGTCCGCCGGCGTGCAGCCCCTCGGTGACCGTGTCGTGCCACCACTGCCCCCGCACGCCGTGGAAGCCGTAGGCGAAGCCCACGGGGTGCCCCTCGCGGAGTGCGACCACGGCGCGGAAACCGGGGTAGTAGGCGTGGCTGTTCATGACGGAGGCACGGCCCGGAAGTTGCTCGGGCGGCGGGCGCATGGCGGCCTCGTACACCCGGAGCAGCGCGGGGACGGCGTGCGTGAACGCCGGCGCTGCCAGTTCACGCAACTCGGTATCGGCTACCACAGCCCGATTTTAGGGCACGCAACGCCGCCGCGTCCGCCGCGGGAGGGTCCTTGACGGGCCTGGCAGGCTGAGGTTAACTCCTCTGCTCTCGCACACCTGTTTGACGAGCGCGAGTCCGAGCCCGCGCGTCCCGCCGTCCCGGGAGGGTTTCTCCGG
>NZ_JBHXQY010000138.1:0-12539 GCF_042716955.1 Nocardiopsis sp. NPDC058631
AGGATCCCCGGCCGTTCGTATGGCACAAGACGGCCGAGGAGATCCTCGAATCCCTCGCAGCGTACTGCCGACGAATTAACGACTCAGGACACTAGCGGTGGACCGATGGTTGTCGAGGTCACTTCCCGTAGTGGTACCTACAGGCGGCGATGAGGATCTCGTCTTCGACCAGCTTGTACACGAACCGGTGCTCATCGGTGATGCGGCGCGACCAGTAGCCCTGGAAACCGTGTCGCAGCGGCTCCGGTTTTCCGATGCCCTCGTTGCCGTTACGGGCGATGTCCTGGATCAGTGCGTTGATGCGCTTGAGGATCTTCCGGTCCTGGCTCTGCCACCAGACGTAGTCCTCCCAGGCACTCTCCGCCCAGATGAGCCTCATTCGCTCAACTCGCGCTCGATGCCCCGGCCCGACTCCAGCTCCTCGATCGCGGTCACCAGGCGACGGGCGTTCTCCGGGCTGCGCAGGAGATAGGCCGTCTCTCTGAGGGTCTCGTATTCCGACAGCGCCATCATCACCACGGGTTCCCGTCCCGCTCTGGTGATGACGACCTCCTCCCGGTCGTCGATCACGGAGTCGAGTGTGGCGGCGTAGTTGGCACGGGACTCGGAGTAGGTCATGGTCTTCATGTCTCAGCCCTTCGTCGCACGTGAACTCGGCTCGATTGTACAAGAAGTTGTACGTATCATGCGGGGTCGGTGCTTCGTCGGTAAGTGAATCGCTACAAGTACGTTGGCCGCGTGTTCGTCCACTTCAAGCACTGACCCGGGGAGGGCCCCATGGGTGAGAGGCAGGAACGCCTGCCCGGTGGCCGCCTCGTTCTGGAACCCCTCGTGGAGCGGCACGCCGACGCCGTGGTGGACCTGTTCTCCGATCCGGTGATGAGCGCCCTGCTGGGGGCCGACCTCTCCGACCCGGCCCTGGCCCGCCGGATGGTCGACAACCGGCTCGCCTCGCCTATGACGGGCCGGCCGAACTCGGCCACTGGGCGGTCCTCCTCGACGGGAGCCTCGTCGGCCTGGCCCACCTGCGGCCCTCGGCCGAGCTGCCGGGCGGGCTTCCCGAGATCGGCTGGTACCTGGCCGCCGCCCACGGCGGGCGGGGTCTGGCCACCGAGGCGGCCCGCGTCCTGCTCCGCCACGGCCTGGAAGACCTGGGTCTGCACTCGGTCTGGGCACTGGTCCACGTCGACAACACGCCCAGCCTCCGCCTCGCCGCCCGCCTGGGGTTCCTGCCCGTGGGGGAGGGGCACCACTACGGCGGTCCGCACCGGGTCCACGTCGCCCTGCCCGGGACCGCCTGACGCGGCCAGGCTCCTGACGTCGACGTCGGAAAACCGCCGAAACCGGCCCCGCAGGAACTGGTGGACTGTTCCGCGTGAACACCCGAGAAACCCCACACACCAGCGCCACCGTGCCGAACGCCCAGCCCGCTGACCCGGCACTGGGCGGCAGTGCGCGCACCGGGGGATGGCCCGCCACACTCTCGGTGACGGCGGGAATCCTCCTCATCGTCACCACCGAGATCCTGCCGATCGGCCTGCTGACCTCGATCGGGTCGGCGTTCCTGGTCACCGACGGGACGGCGGGCCTGATGATGGCCATGCCGGGGTTCGTGGCGGCGGTGGCTGCCCCCACCGTGACCGCGGCGACCGCACGGTTCGACCGGCGGCTGATGTTGTGCGCGCTGCTGCTGCTCCTGGCCCTCGCGAACCTCCTGGCGGCGGTGGCCACGGTCTACTGGGTCCTGCTGGCCTCCCGGGTGATGGTGGGGATCACCATCGGCGGGTTCTGGTCGATCGGCGTCGGGATCACCGACCGGCTGGTTCCCGCAGAGGCCGTGGCGAGGGCGAACGCGGTGGTCTTCTCCGCTGTTCCGCTGGGGTCGGTTCTCGGTGTGCCCGCGGGCCTCCTCCTGGGGCAGACGGCCGGGTGGCGTGCGGCCTTCGCCGTGATGGGGGTCCTGGCGTTGGGTGTGTGCGTCGCGCTGGCCGTGTTCCTGCCACGCCTTCCCCCGCTCGTTCCCACCCGGCTGGGCACGCTGGCCGCGCTGCTGCGGCGGACCGACACCAGGGTGGGCCTGCTTTTGACGTTCCTCCTCGTGCTCGCCCACTTCGGGACCTACACCTACGTGACCCCCTTCCTGGAGGAGGTGCCACGGGTGGGTGCGGACACGGTCACCGTCTTCCTCCTGGTCTACGGAGTCGCCGGACTCGTCGGCAACCACGTCGGGGGAGCGCTGGTCGCGGCGCGGCCGAGGGCCGCGTTCGCCGGTGCCGCAGCGCTGGTCGCGGCGGCGACCCTGCTCCTCCCGGTCCTGGGCGGAGGGGCGGCCGGAGCCCTCGCGCTTCTGGTCGTCTGGGGGTTCGCCTACGGCGCGGTGCCGATCTGCTCGCGGGCGTGGTTCGCGGTGTCGGCGCCGCGCTCTCCGGAGGGCGCGGCGGTGCTCTTCACCGCGTCGTTCCAGGCGACGATCTCCGCGGGTGCGCTCGTCGGCGGCCTCGTCCTGGACCGGACCTCTCCCTCCGCCGTCATGGCGCTGGGCGGAGCGACCGCGCTCCTCGTGGTGGCCGTCGTCTGGATCCACCGGGCGGCGCGTCCCGGGTGGGGCGCGGGGGGCTGAGCGCGGTGGCCGTCCGCGCGGCCCCCCGCCCGTATGCCTTCGGGCTCCGACCGCCTTCGCGGCCCGTCCGCGTGGGCGGGGTCCGGGCCGCCACCCGGTCGCGGAGTCAGGCTCCGGCAACCGGCCGGACCGGTGGCGCTCAGCCCGCGCAGGAGCTCCTGCGAGCGCGACCCAGGTTCCGCCGTGCAGGTCAGCAGCACCTGGTCGGGGTCGGACGGCAGCGGCATCTTCTCGAAGTACATGGTCAGCTCTCCCGCCGAGGGGTGTCGGGCGCCTTCCGACCAAGGTGAGTTGTCGGAGACTTTGCCGCCCCGATCCCCGGGGGGCCCGCCATCAGGGTCACACTCGGAAGTGGTGTGCGTACAAGGGAGAAGGGATTTCCGATGATCACCACCGACTTCCTGCCCGGTTCGCCCTGCTGGATCGAGCTGTCGTCGCCCGACGTCGCCGCCTCGGCCGCGTTCTACCGGGAGCTGTTCGGATGGGAGGACGTCTCGCCCGGCCCCGAGAGCGCCGGGTACCGGTTGCTGGTTCTGGACGACACCGTCGTGGCCGGGCTCGGTCCGGTGGTGGGCGAGAGCGAGCGGCCGGCGTGGGCGATCTTCTTCTCCGACCCCGACGTCGACGACACGGTCCTCGCGGTGGAACGCCTGGGCGGAACCGTCGTGGTGGAACCGTTCGACGTCCTCGACTACGGCCGCTCCGCACAGTTTTTCGACCCCCAGGGCGGATTCCTCGGGGGCTGGCAGGGCGCCAGGTTCCAGGGCTTCGAGGCCGCCGACCGGCCGGGGACGCTGTGCTGGGTCGAGTTGTGGACCCCCGACGCCGACGGGGCGCGGGAGTTCTACGGCGAACTCTTCAAGTGGGGCTTCACCGACTTCCCCCTGCCGGGCAACGCCGGGACGTACACGATCCTCACCCCCGCGGGGCAGGGGCAGGAGCGTTCGCACGGCGGGATCATGCCGGTCGACCCCGCCCGGCTCACCGCCACCCGCGGGGCCGCGGACTGGCACCCGGTGTTCGCGGTCGAGAACTGCGACGCGGCCGTGGAGAGGGTTCGGTCGGCCGGCGGGCAGGTGTACATGGGGCCGGAGAGCACGCCCGGGGTGGGGCGGATCGCCCTGTGCGCCGACGTGTTCGGCTCCGGATTCGTCCTGCTCACCCCCTCGCCGATGTGAACCCGCACCGATCGCAGACCGGCCCGTACGGGCCCCGCACGGCCGTGGCGCGGGGCCGGGACCAGGGGAGGACCGCGGCAGGGAAGGACCACGGAGGGGGCTGCCATGATCACCAGCGACTTCACACCGGGTGCGCCCTGCTGGGTGGAGCTGGCCACACCGGACGTCGGTGCCGCTGCCGAGTTCTACCGGGGGATGTTCGGGTGGACCGACACCTCGGCGGGGCCGAACACGGGCGGTTACCGCTTCGCGAGGCTTGACGGCGACAACGTCGGCGGGCTCGGCCCGCTCATGGAGGAGGGCGAGCAGCCCGCGTGGACCGTCTACTTCGCCGCCCCGGACGCGGGGGCCGCCGCGGACGCCGTACGCGGGCTCGGCGGCACCGTGCTCGTCGAGCCCCTGGACGTCATGGGCCTCGGGTGGATGGCCCACTTCCTGGACCCGCAGGGAGGGCACTTCGCGGTCTGGCGGGAGGGGGCCTTCACCGGGTTCGACGTCGTCGACCGCCCGGGCTCCCTGTGCTGGCTCGACCTGTGGACACCCGACGGAGCAGGGGCGCGCTCCTTCTACGGCGGGCTCTTCGGATGGGCCTTCCGCCCGTTCGCCCTGGACGGGGCGGACAAGTACACGCTGGTCGGTCCGGAGGGCACAGGAAAGGAGGGCGCCCACGGCGGGATCATGCCGGTCGATCCGGCCCGGCTGTCCGACGCGGAGGGCACCGCGCTCTGGATCCCGGTGTTCCGGGTGGACGACTGCGACGCCGCCGCGGACCGGGCCAGGAGAGCGGGCGGGCAGGTGTACACGGAGCCGGAGGACACGCCGGGGGTGGGGAGGACCGCGAACTGCGCCGATCCCTTCGGCGCCGGGTTCATGCTCCTCGGCCCGCCGAGGTGACGCCTGGGGTACTGGGGCGCGGCCTGCGGACGCCGGGCGAGTCGGGCGGGCCGGTGGTCGCCCGGCGAGGGCTCCGGCCCGCCCGCCGACTACTGCCGTGACACGGCGGAGGCGCCGTCACGCAGGACGAACTTCTGGATCTTGCCGGTGGCGGTCTTCGGGAGCCGTTCCAGGAACTCCACCAGTGTGGGCGCCTTGAAGTGCGCCAGGTTGTCGCGGGCGAAGGCGATCAGCTCCTCCTCCGTGGCCGTCGCCCCCTCGCGCAGCACCACGGACGCCCTCGGCGTCTCGCCCCAGCGCTCGTGAGGGACCCCGACGATCGCGACCTCCAGTACCGCCGGATGCCGCAACAGGACCCCCTCCACCTCGACGGACGAGATGTTCTCGCCCCCGGAGATGATGACGTCCTTGATTCGGTCCTGGATCTCCACGTACCCGTCCGGGTGGGTGACCGCGGCGTCCCCGGTGTGGAACCAGCCGTCGCCCATCGCCGCCTCGGTGGCCTCGGGGTCGTTGTAGTACCCCTTCATGACCACGTTTCCGCGCACGGTGATCTCCCCGACGGTCGTGCCGTCCCAGGGGACCTCCCGCCCGGCCCCGTCCACCACCCGCAGTTCCCCGGAGGTGATCAGCTCGACCCCCTGGCGGGCCTTGACGGCGGCCCGTGCGCGCACGGACAGTCCGCCGTGCTCGCCGCGGGGCTCGCACACGCTGATGAAGGGCGTGGTCTCCGTCAGCCCGTAGACGTGGGTGACGGTCCAGCCGAGACCGTCCTCCAGGCGTTCGATCGTGTCGGCGGCCGGGGACGCCCCGGCGGTGACCACGTGCACGCCGGAGGGCACCGTGCCGCGTACCTGCTCCGGTGCGTTGGACAGCAGGATGAGTACGGTGGGCGCGGCGCACAGCCAGGTGACGCCCTCGTCGCGGATCAGGTCGTACACGGTGGCCGGGTCCATCGCGGGCAGGCACACGTGGGTGGCGGCCGCGGCCGTCACCGTCCACGTGTAGGTCCACCCGTTCGCGTGGAACATCGGCAGCGTCCACAGGTAGCGGTCGCCGATGTCCATCCGCAGGTGCAGCAGGGTGCCCACCGAGTTCATGTACGCGTTGCGGTGGGTGATCATCACGCCCTTGGGGCGCGCGGTGGTCCCGCTCGTGTAGTTGACGGTCAGGAGGTCGGTCTCCTCGATCACCGGGCGGTCGAACTCCGGGGAGGCCTCCGCGACCAGGGCCTCGTAGTCCTCCCAGCCGGGCCGTGCCCCCTCCAGGGCGACGAACCTCTCCACGCCCGGCAGCTGGTCGCGGACGCCGTCGACGGCGTCGAGCTGGTCGGCGTGCACGCACAGGACCTTCGCCCCGGAGTGGTTGGCGATGTAGACGAAGTCGTCGGCGGACAGACGGAAGTTCACCGGCACCAGGACCGCTCCGAGCTGCGGCACCGAGTAGAAGGACTCCAGCTGCGCATGGGTGTTGGGGGAGATGTAGGCGACCCGGTCGCCCTTGGCCACCCCCATGCTCTGGAGGACCGACGACCAGCGGTCGCACCGGTCGAAGAACTCCTCGTAGGTCAGCCGGAGGTCCCGGTCGACCACCGCCTCGCGGTCCGGGTGCAGTCTTCGTGTCCGACGGGCGAACTCCAGGGGGGTCAGGGCGAGTTCCATGGTGCCTTCTCTCTGTGTCTGCGGCGGTGCTCCGAGCTCCGGTCTCTCACAGGTCGAACAGCCGGGCCGCGTTGCCGTGGAGGACGGCCCGGAGCCAGTCCGGGCCCAGGCCGAGGTCGGCCAGGGCGTGGAGCTGCTCGGGGTAGTAGTAGGGGATGTTCGGGAAGTCGGTGCCCAGCAGGACTCGGTCGTACAGGTCCACCAGGCGGGGCAGGGCGTCGGCGGGGAACGGCGCGCGGGCCTCGGCGAAGTCGGTGAACACCATCGTGGTGTCGAGGTGGACGCGGTCGTACCGCTCGGCGAGGTCCAGGAACGCTGTGTACTCCGGGGCCCCGGCGTGTGCGATGACGGCGGTCAGCAGGGGGTGCTCGCCCAGGACCTCGGCGAAGGGCTCCGGTCCGGTGAAGCGGCCCGGCTCGGGGCCGGAACCGCAGTGGACCACCACGGGTGTCCCGGTGTCGGCGAGGGTGCCCCAGACGTCGGTGAGCAGGGGGTCGCGCGGGTCGTAGCCGCCGACCTGGAGATGGGCCTTGAACACGCGGGCGCCCGCATCGACGGCGGCGGGCACGTAGTCGCGGGCACCGGGCTCGGGGTAGAAGGTGGCGCTGCGCAGGCAGTCCGGCGTCCGGTCCGCGAAGTCTCCCGCCCAGTCGTTGAGCCACACGGCCATGTCCGGCCGGTGCGGGTACGAGAGCGCCGTGAAGTGCCGGACGCCGAATCCCCGGAGCAGGGCGAGGCATTCGTCCTCGTCCCCCCGGTAGGCGAGGGGCCACAGATCGCCGAGGGCGTCGAAGTGGTTCCGCACCTTGCGCAGCACGTTGGCGGGCATGAAGTGCGTGTGGACGTCGATGAGCCCCGGGAGGCCCAGGCCCTGCCAGATCGCGCGGGCGGCGGCGGACTCGGGTGCGGAGTGAGATGAGACTCGTGTCACACCGGACACGATACGTGGCGGTCCCCCTGCTGTTCGTGCGGGCCCTGGTGGAGAGTCGGGTCGTGGCCGGGGCCGGCGGGCGGGTCAGCGCCGGCGGGCGGGTGCCGTGGTCGGTGCGATGCGGTCGTTGCGCAGGTGCTCGTAGACGATCGACGCGCGCACGTCCGCGACCTCGGGCCGCTCGGTCAGCTTGTCGATGACGAACGCGTACAGGCTGTTGTTGTCCGGCAGCGCGACGTGGACCAGGAAGTCCTCGCTGCCCGAGGTCACGAACACGGAGAGGGTGTCGGGCAGGGCGCGGACCCAGTCCCGGAAGGCCTCGATGTTGTGGCGCGAGGGCTTCACGACGCTCACGGTGATGAGCGCCTGTACCGGTCGGCCGATCCTCTCCAGGTCCACGTCCAGGATTGAGCCGCGAATCACACCCTTTTCCCGCAGCGCGCGGGTCCGATCCAGGGTCGTCGTGGGCGATGCGCCGACCGCGGCGGCCACATCCCGGTTGGTTTTTCGTGCGTCTGACTGGAGTTCGGCCAGAATCGCCGTATCAAGTTCGTCAAGATCAGGCATGCGTGCATTGTAGCCGTATTAAGTACGGAATGTTGTGTATACACCCGGTTTATGATTAACATTTAAGGGAAAAGGTCGTATTTGGCTCGCCGAGGAGGAGATCCCTCCGGAGCAGGCACCGTCGCCCCGCCGTTCGGCCCAGCTCTGGCGCGAAGAAGCGCCACCGCAGAACACAAGGGACGTCCGCACCATGAGACCTTCCTCCGTCGCGACCGCGGCCGACCGACCGTCGGCGCGTCCGCAGACCCGGGGCCGCACCCTGGCCCTCATCGCGATCATCTGCGCGGCACTCAACCTGCGCCTGGTGGTCACCTCGCTGTCCCCCCTGCTGGCCACGGTGGGGGAGGAGTTCGGATTCACCGCCGTCGTTGTCGGTGTCTTCGGCACCCTGCCCCTGATCGCCTTCGCTGTGTTCGGTCTGGTCACGCCCGCGATCATGCGCAAGCTGGGCCCGGAGGCCACCGCCGCGCTGAGCATGCTGCTGACCGGCGCCGGACAGATCGTGCGCGCCTTCGCCCCCGACACCGGAACCCTGCTGGTCCTCACCGGCATCGCCCTGACCGGAGCGGCGCTGGGCAACGTCGTGCTCCCGCCGCTGATCAAGCAGTACTTCCCCGATCGTCTGGCGGCCCTGAGCACGGTCCAGATGGTCGCGATCCACACTGGCGCCCTGTTCCCGCCGCTGGTCGCCGTCCCCCTCGCCCAGGCGGCGGGCTGGCGCTTCGCACTGGGGGCCTGGTCGGTGATCGCCCTGGCCGCCGCCCTGCTGTGGTTGCTCCAGGGGCGGCGCGCGCTCCGGGACTCTCCGGCCACCCCCGCCTCCGTGGTCGGGGCCGCGGCCGGGCCGGCCGCCGTGGCTGTTCGGACCGGCGCCGCGAGCCCGGACGGCGGGGCCGGTGCGGGCCTGGCCCGCCCGATCTGGCGGGTCGGCATGGCCTGGCGGATGGCGCTGCTGTTCGGCATGGTCACCTGGAACGTCTTCACCCTGTTCACCTGGCTGCCCGCGCTGCTCGCCGACTCCGGGCACACCCCGGCCATGGCCGGGACCATGGTGTCCCTCATGGTGGGCTCCAGCCTGCTGTTCGGTCTGGTCGCGCCGACCCTCACCCTGCGCGCCGTGAACACCTTCCCGATCGTGGCCCTCGGCCTCGCCGGGTACGCGGTCGGATACCTGGGGGTCGCCCTGGCGCCTCAGCTGGCACCGCTGTGGGTGGTCTGCCTGGGCCTGGGCACCAGCCTGTTCGTGGTGACCATGACGATGATCAACGCGCGCAGCACCACCGCGCAGGGGTCGGCGGCCCTGTCCGGGTTCGTGCAGGGCGCGGGCAGCGGGATGGCCCTGGGCGGCCCGCTGCTGTTCGGCCTGCTCAGCGAGGTGACCGGTGACTGGACCGCCTCGTACGCGCTGGTCGCCGGGGGATCCCTGGCGGTCGCGGTCGTCGTGGCCTATGTCGAGCGCACGCCGTGGACCATCGAGGCCGCGGCGGCCGGTCGCCGCCCCGGCTGAGGGCCGCCGCGCAACCGGCCTCCCGTGTACGGCCCTCCGCACCGTGGGCTTGGGGAAGAGGACGCTGCACCACCGCGGAGGGCCCGACGAGCCCTGGTCGGAACCAGGCGCGTTCGGGGCAGAAAAAACATCGCTGACAAGGGCGATGGGCGCATAATGACCGCATGGCAATCGCACCCCTCGACAGGCCGCCCCCACCGGCCTGCGAGCGGGGCCGTCGATCGCGATGACCGGGGACCGGGACCGCGCACCCTCGCTCCCCGGCCGGGTCCCTCCGGCGGGCGGCGCGGGCGGACTCCGCCCCCTCATCCGGAACCGCGACTTCCAGACACTCTGGACCAGCCGGTTCTTCGCCGGGCTCGGCAAGGAGAGCGGGGAGATCGCCTACCCGCTCCTCGTCCTCTTCCTCGCGGGCTCGGCCACGCAGGCGGGGGTCATCGGGTCGGCACAGGTCGCCACAGCCATGCTCGCCGCCGTCGCAGGGGGAGCCCTCGCCGACCGGGCCGACCGCAGGGCCGTCCTGTTGGTCTGCGATGTCGGACGCCTGGCTCTGCTCGCGCTGTTCGCGGCCCTGCTGCTCACCGGAAACGTCACGTTCCCCGTCATCGCGGTGGTCGCGGTCGGCTCGTCGGCGATGATGGGCGTCTCGACCCCGGTCGCCATGGCCTGCGTCAAGCAGTTGGTCCCGGCCTCGCAGGTGTCCGACGCCGCCGCCCAGAACCAGATCCGGTTCTCCACCACCACGGCGCTCGGAGCGCCCCTCGCCGGTTCGCTGTTCGGCCTGGGCCGCGCCCTCCCCTTCGTGACGGAGGCCCTCGCCTACCTGGTGTCGGCGGCGCTGGTGCTGTTCATCCGCCGCCCGATGCAGGCCGACCGCCCCCCGGTGCGCGAACGCTGGACCCTGCGCGGCGCGCTGAGCGGGTTCGCCCTGCTGGCCGGGCACCCGGTCCTGCGGCCGATGGTCCTGTGGATCGTCGGGTTCAACCTGGGCTTCACACAGCCGGGGGCGTTCCTCGCGCTCATCGCGACCGCCCAGGAGCGGGGCGCCACCCACGTCCAGATCGGCCTCACGGTCTCCCTGGCCGGGGCCGGAGGGCTGGTCGGAGCACTCGTCGCCGGTACGGTCGTCAAGCGGACGCGGCCGTCCTCGACGTTCCTCGCCGCCGCCTGGTCCGCTCCGCTGTGCGCTCTCGTGCTGGCGGTCGCGCCGAACGTCATGGCGCTCGGGATGGTGCTGGGTCTCGTGTTCGCCATCGTGCCGTGCGTGAACGTCCTGTTCTACGGCTACGTGGTCGCGGCGGTCACCGACGGGTGCCAGGGCCGGGTGCTGGGGGCTGTCATGTTCATGGCGCTGGTCTCCCAGCCGGTGGGCATCCTCGGGATCGGGATGATCTTCGACCTGGCGGGGCCGACCTGGGTGTTCCTGACGATGGCGGGCGTATCGGCGCTCGCGGCCCTGGTCACCCTCTCGCGGGTGATGCGGAACCTGCCCCGCCCCGAGGAGCTGTCCGAGACCTGACCCCGGCGGGCAGGGGCCGTCCGAACACCGGCCCCCCGCCCGTCGTTCCGGCACGGGCCCGGCAGGCCGCTGCCCGGCCTGCCGGTGCGTCCGACGGTCAGCCCTCGAAGGGCATCGCCATCAGCGGGTCGGAGGTGGGCTGCTCGGAGCCGCCCGCCGGCTCGACGGTGACGGCCACGCCGTCGGTCGCCTCGTCCTCCGGGGTCGCCAGCACCGGGAGCACGAACCCGGACTCGTCGACCGACAGGACCCCGGCCGAGGAGACGGTGCCGTCGGGGCGGGTCAGCCAGAGCTGGTAGTCCTCGTCCTCCAACCGTTCCAGGCCGTGCGCGCTGAACACCAGCTGCCCGCTGGACTCCGAGTGGACGACGGTCACGGACACACCCTCCATGGGCTCGGCGGTGGTGTGGTCGGCGCCGGGGTCGGAGAGCACGGCCGCGATCTGCCGCTCGTTCGCACGCAGTTGCTCCACCTCGCGCACCTGGTCCACGGCCACCGCTCCCAGGGCCACCACGAGCACCAGGCACGCGGCCAGCACCAGGCCGGTCCCCCAGCCCCACCGCTTGGGGCGCGGCTCGGGGAGGGGTTTCGGCGGCGGTGCGAGCTGGCGTGTCCTCGCCACCTCCTCCAGCACGAGCCGGCGCAGCTCCGCCGGAGGCGTGAGCGCGGCGGCCGAACCCAGCAGCGCCGTCGTCTCGACGAACCCGCGCACCTCCTGCACGCACGCGTCGCAGTCGGCCAGGTGGTCCTCGAACCGCAGGCTCTCGCTCGGCGACAGCGCCCCCAGGGCGTAGGCGCCCGAGAGCATGTGCTGGTCCTGGCCCAGTCTCCTGCTCACCACTCCACCCCCAGGCAGTCGCGCAGGCGGAT
Organism: Nocardiopsis sp. NPDC058631; assembly: GCF_042716955.1. NCBI lineage: Bacteria > Bacillati > Actinomycetota > Actinomycetes > Streptosporangiales > Nocardiopsidaceae > Nocardiopsis > Nocardiopsis sp. NPDC058631. Next base: position 11,748 of record NZ_JBHXQY010000138.1, read on the forward strand.
CAGCCCGTCGCGCATCCGCGTCTTCACGGTGCCCAACGGCGTGGACAGCAGACGGGCGACCTCACGATAGGTGTACCCGCCGTAGTAGGCCAGGCGCACGGACTGGCTCTGGAGCTCGGTCAGCGTGTCCAGGCAGCGGCGCACACGTTCCCGTTCCAGGCGGGTGGTGGCCTCCTCGGCCACCTCGTCGTAGGGGCGGTGCGTGTCGGCCGCAGCCGCGCGGGCCTCCCTGTCCGTGGCCGCCTGTTCGGACCGCACCCGGTCCACGGCTCTGCGGTGCGCGATCGTCATCACCCACGCGCGCGGGCTGCCCCGCCGCTCGTCGTAGCGGCAGGCGGTGCGCCAGACCTCCACCATGACCTCCTGCGCGACCTCCTCGGACTGGGCCGGGTCCCGCAGAACCCTGCGCACCAGACCGTAGACGGCCGGGCTCACCAGGTCGTACACCTCGCCGAAAGCGCCCTCGTCACCGCGGGCCACATCGCGGAGCAGCCGCGTGAGCCCCTGGTCGGACGGTCCGAAGACCCCCGCCCCCTCCACGCGGCGGGGGCCACGGGGTGCCGTGGCTTCCTCGTTCATCCGCTCCTCGTTCCTGGTCGGTGCGCGGTCGTGCTCCTTCGGCTCCGGTTCCGGAGGCCGTGGGAAGAACGGGCCCCGGGCGGCCCGGCGTCAACGCGCGGGCCGCCCGGGGCGCTGTGGTGGGAGCCGAGGAGGGCCTGAGCACCGTGTCGACGATGTAGAAGGTCGCGTTCGAGGTCTGGGCGTTTCCGCAGACCACGGCGGAGTAGTCGT